>NZ_JBJJLR010000038.1:0-55546 GCF_046230975.1 Pseudomonas sp. KCJK9058 | reverse complement strand
TACCAACGACCCTGTGATCAAATCGATCGCAACCGTTGCGGGCGCAGATGTCGGCAAGTTCGAGCAACTGACGCTGGACAAAACCCCGGTCAGCACCGCTGTGACCGACGAACCAGGTACGGGAACGCCGGGCACCGGCAACCAGGGTGACGTCACCACCGTTGGTATTACCGGCACGTCTTCTCTGACCGAAGGTGAAACCGGCCAGTACACGCTGACCCTGAGCAACGCGTCCAAGTCCGAAGTCACTATCACCCTTAGCTACAGCGGTACCGCCAAAAACGGTGATGACTTCACCGGTGTTGCGACCGTGAAGATTCCGGCCAACAGCACAGGCACGACGTTCAACATCGCTACCCTCGATGACAAACTGGTCGAAGGTACCGAGAACTTCGTCGTGAAGATCGAAACCGCCACGGGTGGTAACTTCGAGAACCTGCAGGTTGATAGCAGCAAATCGAGCGTGACGACCACCATTCTTGACAATGACCACCTGCCGGTTTCGCCTGGCGGCGCAGTATTTGGCGTGGAGGACACCGATTACGTGTTTGCCTGGAGTGATTTCAAAGTCACTGATGCCGACGGCAACACTAACCTGTCTGTGACCATTACCTCGCTCCCGGCCGCCGGCAACTTGCAGTTCTTCAACGGTACTGCCTGGGTGAATGTGGCCGTTGGCCAGGTGGTCAGCCAGGCTGATATCACTGCCAAGAACCTGAAGTTCGTTCCGGCCCTTAACCAGTCGGGTGCGGACAACTACGGTGGTAATGGCGTGGGTAACCAGAAGGCTGACTACGCCCAGTTCAAGTTCAAGCCGAACGATGGCACCAACTTGGGCAGCGAAGTGACCATGAAGGTCGATATCAGCCCGGTTGCCGACAAACCGACCCTGAGCTTCGGCAGCGCCGATATCGAGTCCAAAGGGCTGACCAAGGAAGTCTGGACCAGCCTCAAAGGCCTGGGTACTGGCGGCAACGGCATTACCGGCGAGGATCTGAAGACGGTCTTTGCCAACTCCGGCAGCGCGAACTCCAGCAGCACCACTACCAACGTGCAGTCCGATGGCAGCGTCACCGCTGGCACCGGTTCGAAAACGTCGGGCCTGATCTACCTGGAAGCCGGCAAGGTCTATACCTTCAGTGGTTTGGCCGACGACAGCTTCGTGGTCACCATCGGTGGCAAGACTGTAGTCACGGCCACCTGGGGAGCCGGTGGTGGGGTGTCGGGTACCTTTACCCCAAATACCAGCGGCTACTACCCGATCGAGGTCTACCATGCCAACCAGTCCGGTCCAGGCAGCTATGACCTGAACATCCAGGTAGGCTCCGGTGCCGTTACCGACCTGAGCAGCTCGAACGTCAAGATGTACCAGAACGTGACCGAGATGGCGAACGCAGGCCTGGGCGTGTCCGACCTGCACACCGTGAATGGTCAGAGCTACTACGACGGCTACAAGCTCAACGAAGGGCCTGAGGGTGGCTCGGTGAAACTGGTCGGTATTTCCACCGCCCTGACCGACACTGACGGCTCCGAAAGCCTGAACGTGACACTCAGCGGTATCCCGAAAGGTACCGTATTGAGCGATGGTGCAGGCCACACGGTCACGGTTGGTACTGCCCCGGTCGATGTGACAGGCTGGAAACTCAGCAGCCTGACGCTGACCCCGCCGGCCTATTACAAAGGCTCGTTCGACATCACGGTTACCTCGACTGCCACCGAAAGCCTGGGCGGCTCGGCCATCACCACCGGCAATATCCCGGTGACGGTGTACGCTGCGACCTACAAGGCCAGTGTGGGTACCTCGGGCAATGACACGATGACCGGTAGTGAAGGCAACGACATCATCGTCGCTGACGTATCCGGGCTGAACGTGGTTCAGGGCAAGAACTACAACATCGCCTTCATGGTCGACAGCTCGGGCAGTATGAGCGACAAGTCGATTGCCGACGCCAAGACGCAGTTGGCCTCGGTGTTCAACACGCTCAAGGCCAGCCTGGGCTCGGACACCTCGGGTACCGTAAACATCTTCCTGGTCGACTTCGATACCCAGGTAAACAAGAACGTGGCAGTGAACCTTGCCGACCCGGATGCTTTGAGCAAGTTGCAGGCGGTATTGAACTCGATGGTGGGCGGCTACTACGGTGGCGGTACCAACTATGAAGACGCGTTCAAGACCACGTCCAACTTCTTCAACAGCACCATGGCCACCGGCAACAAAGGTGCGGAGAACCTGACTTACTTCATTACCGACGGTAAGCCAACCTATTATCAGAGCGGTGAGTCCACCAACCCTAGCCTGTGGAAGAATGGCAAGAGCCTGGATGATGTAGTCAACGTCAACAATTACAAGATGGGTGACACGTTCAGCGCCTGGGCCGATGCGACTCACAAGGTCGAGATCAGCAGCAATGGTGTGGTCAAAGTGCTGACCTATACCGAGAACCGCCGCGGTGAGTTGGTGCTTGACTCCACCAAGACGGTCGGCACCCTGCATGCACAAGGTGATGGTACCTATGAACTCTCCAGCCTGGACGGTACCGGCTACGCGGATTACTGGAACTACGTCTACTCGGCCGCAGGTTCTACTGAAAGTTTCGCAGTATTGGGCGGCACCAATGGCTTGAGCAAAGTCCAGGCTATCGGCCTGAACAGCGATGTCACGCTGAACGATCTGAAACCTTACGACAGTGCCGGCAAGCCACAGACCAATATCGACCCGTCCGATTTGGCCAAGGCGATTCTCGGTCACTCCGAAGCAACGGTGCCAGGTGCCGACACCATCGATAGTGGTAACGGCAACGACATCATCTTCGGTGACCTGATCACCCTCAACGGTGTCGTCAGCGAGGGCTACCAGGCCCTGCAGACGTACGTTGCACAGAAGAGCGGTGTTGAAGTCAGTGCTGTCACTACCAGCAATGTTCACCAGTACATCACCGAGCACTACACCGAGTTCGATATCTCCGGTGTCAAAGACGGCAACGACATCCTGTCGGGCGGCAATGGCAATGACATCCTCTTCGGCCAAGGTGGCAGCGACACGCTCGATGGTGGCAAAGGTAACGACATCCTGCTGGGCGGTACCGGCAATGACTCCCTGATCGGTGGCCAGGGCGACGATATCCTGATCGGTGGCAGCGGTGCCGACACCTTCGTATGGAAGGCTGGCGACATCGGTAACGACGTGATCAAGGACTTCAACAAGGCCGAGGGAGACCGTATCGACCTGAAGGACCTGCTGCAGGGCGAGAAGGGCAGCACCATCGACAACTACCTGAAGCTCACCACGGTGGAGGGTACGACCACGTTGCAAGTCAGTAGCGAAGGCAAGCTCAACGCCGAAGGTGGTATCGCCAACGCCGACGTGACCATCAAGCTGGAAGGCGTCAACTGGTCCAACCAGACGATCAACTCGTTGATCAGCGGTGCCGATCCGACCATCATCATCCACAACAAGGACAGCTGACAGACCACCGGGGCCGCACAGCGGCCCCGGCTCTTTCCTGCCACCCGCCAACAGCGCATACTCTGGCGCCGGGCCTGCGCGCCCGGCGATCTTTGCCTATGCTGCTGTCTACCAACAAGGAACCAATGTGACGAGGGACATCGCCATGTTCTACGTGCAACGCAACGCCGCCGGCCAGTTGCTGCGGGTGGAAGCAGCCGCGTTTGATCAGTTCACCGAAATGCTCCCTTCAGACCATGCCGATATCCAGGAATGGTTTGCCGATGATGTCGTGGAAAACAGCCTCAACCAGCTCAAACAAAGCGACCTGGACATGATCCGCGTGCTTGAGGACCTGATCGACGTGTTGACCGCCAAGGGCGTGTTCAAGATCACCGACCTGCCCGCAGGCGCGCAGGCCAAGCTGCTCAACCGTTCCACGGCGCGCAAGGCGCTCAGCAGCCTCAATAACCTGATTGACGAAGAAGAGCAGGGCGGGCTGATCTGACTGCAGGACGCTCCCGCGAGAGTGATATTGTTATTCCTTAATGGTATTTAAAATATTGGCTTTATGACTTTATAGTCGCTTTCACTGCGTACCCGTCGACCAATCGATGCGCCGCACGACTTGAACCCACACGGGAAATCCCCGTGCGTTTCTGATCGTTGCGCGCCATTGAGGTTGCGCATTGCGTGGGAGTGAAAAATGTCAGCCGCCTTGAACGCCTTGTCGTCCATCGACAGCGCCCAGCCGCAAGTTTTTGAAGTTCGCCCCTTCTCGGGTGCCGTCGGCGCCGAGATCATAGGCCTGGACCTGGCCAAACCGGTCAGCGCCGAGGATTTCACCCGTATCCATCGCGCCCACCTCGACCACCATGTGCTGGTGTTCCGCGACCAGCGTATCAGCCCGGAACAGCAGATCGCCTTTAGCCGCCGCTTCGGTGAGTTACAGATCCATGTGCTCAAGCAGTTCTTGCTGACTGGCCACCCCGAGATCCTGATCGTTTCCAACATCATCGAAAATGGCCAGAACATCGGCCTGGGTGATGCCGGCAAGTTCTGGCATTCGGACCTGTCGTACAAAGAGCTGCCAAGCCTCGGTTCCATGCTGCATGCCCAGGAACTGCCCAGTGAAGGCGGTGACACCTTGTTCGCCGACATGCATAAAGCCTGGGACGCTGTACCTGACACCCTGCGCAAAGTGGTCGAGGGCCGCAGTGCCGCTCACTCCTATACCGCCCGTTACGCTGAAACCAAATTCGAAGGCAACTGGCGCCCGACCCTGACTGCCGAGCAACTGGCGCAGGTAAAGGAGGTCATTCACCCGGTAGTCCGCACCCACCCGGAAAACGGCCGCAAGGCCCTGTTCGTCAGTGAAGGCTTCACCACCCGCATTGTCGGCCTGCCTGATGATGAAAGCCGAGACGTGCTGCAGCAGCTGTATGCCCTTAGCGTGCTGGAGCAGAACATTTACCGCCACCAGTGGCAGCCCCATGACCTGGTGTTCTGGGACAACCGCTCGCTGATCCACTTGGCCACCGGCTGCCCCGCGCACCTGCGGCGCAAGCTGTACCGCACCACCATCCAGGGCGATGCCCCGTTCTGACGACTGAGGAAACCATCATGCGCAAATCCATCAGCCGCCTGGCGGCAAGCATCGGCCTGGGCGCAAGCCTGGTCGTCGGCAGCCTAGCCGCCCCCGCCGTGGCCCAGGCCGAAGGCAAGATCCGTATTGCCGAACAATTCGGCATCGTCTACCTGCTGCTGAACGTGGTGCGTGACCAGCACCTGATTGAGAAACACGGCAAGGAGCAGGGCATCGACATCGAAGTCGATTGGGCGCAGCTGTCGGGTGGCTCGGCCGTCAACGATGCATTGTTGTCCGGTTCGGTGGACATCGCCGGCGCTGGTGTCGGACCGCTGTTGACCGTCTGGGACCGCACCAAGGGCCGGCAGAACGTGAAGGCCGTGGCTTCGCTGGGCAACTTCCCGTACTACCTGGTCAGCAGCAACCCCAACGTGAAGACCATCGCCGACATCTCCGACAAAGACCGTATCGCCGTTCCGGCGGTGGGTGTTTCGGTGCAGTCGCGCTTCCTGCAGTACGCCGCTGCCCAGCAGTGGGGCGACAAGGAATACAACCGCCTCGACAAATACACCTTGGCCGTGCCGCACCCGGACGCCACCGCCGCGCTGTTGGCGGGCGGCACCGAGCTGAACGGGCACTTCTCCAACCCGCCGTTCCAGGACCAGGTGCTGGCCAACAAGGACGTGCACGTGGTGCTCAACAGCTACGACCTGCTCGGCCCCAACTCGCCGACCTTGCTGTTTGCTACCGAGAAGTTCCGCAAGGACAACCCCAAGACCTACAAGGCCTTCGTCGATGCCCTGGCCGAAGCCGCAGACTTCGCCCAGAAAGACAAGGCCGCTGCCGCCGACACCTATATCCGCGTAACCAAGGCCAAGATCGACCGCGACGCGCTGATCAAGCTGATCGACAACCCGCAGTACGAATTCACCGTTACGCCCAAGAACACCTACAAGCTGGCCGATTTTCTCTATCGGGTAGGCGCCATCAAGCACAAGCCGCAATCGTGGAAGGATTACTTCTTCCAGGATGAACGCCCGCTGCAGGGGAGCTGACCGATCATGACCGCCCCATTGCCAGGCCACACGGCCAGCAACCTGAGCCGTGTTGCAGCGCCGCCTTTGCTCAAGGTGGATAACCTCAGCCTCGAATACCGTACCGCGCAACGCGTGGTGCGGGCCACCCATCAGGTCAGCTTCGAAGTCGACCGCACTGATCGTTTTGTACTGCTCGGCCCCTCCGGCTGTGGCAAGTCCACCCTGCTCAAAGCCGTGGCCGGTTTTATCCAGCCGCAAGAAGGCCAGATTCTGCTGCAGGGCCAGACAGTTCGTGGCCCAGGCCCGGACCGCATCGTGGTGTTCCAGGAGTTTGACCAGTTGCCGCCGTGGAAAACGGTGAAGCAGAACGTCATCTTTCCGCTGCTGGTGTCTGGCCAACTCAAGCGTGCGGAGGCGGAGGAGCGGGCGCTGCATTATCTGGAGAAGGTCGGTCTTGCCGCCTTTGCCGATGCTTATCCACACACGTTGTCCGGTGGTATGAAGGCACGTGTGGCAATTGCCCGGGCCTTGGCCACCCAGCCCAAGATCCTGTTGATGGATGAGCCGTTCGCCGCCCTGGATGCGCTGACCCGGCGCAAGATGCAAGAAGAGCTGCTGCTGCTGTGGGAGGAAGTGCGGTTCACCCTGTTGTTCGTCACCCACTCCATCGAAGAAGCACTGGTAGTCGGCAACCGCATCCTGTTGTTGTCGCCCCACCCGGGGCGGGTGCGCGCCGAAGTGCACAGCCATCAATACGGCTTGGGCAGCCTGGGTGGCAGCGACTTCCAGGCCAGTGCCCGGCGTATCCACCGTTTGCTGTTCGATGAAGCCGATATCCCGGAACAGCCTGACAACCTTGGGTTCAACGATATTCGTATCGCCTACTGACAGGAGCCTCAGCCGTGACCACTACACCTGTACGCCAGGAATACGAGGTGCAGCTGGAGCCCCTGCTCAGTGTGCCTGTAGAACGACAACTCCCCTTGGCCCAACGCCTGTGGCAACAAGGCTGGTTGAGAAAGGCGGTCATATTGCTGGTGATCGCTGTGCTATGGGAAGCCGTTGCCCGCTACCAGGACAATGACCTGCTGCTGCCAAGTTTTCTGCAAACCGCCGCGGCGCTATGGGACGGTATGATCAGTGGTGAACTGCCCGCCAAGGTCGGTGTTTCGCTGGTAATACTGCTCAAAGGCTATGTGCTGGGTATCGTCTTGGCGTTTGGCCTGACCAGCCTGGCGGTGTCGACCCAATTGGGCCGAGACTTACTGGGCACACTAACCTCGATGTTCAACCCGTTGCCGGCCATTGCCCTGCTGCCGCTGGCCTTGCTGTGGTTCGGGCTGGGTGACAACAGCCTGATCTTCGTGCTGGTGCATTCGGTGCTATGGGCGTTGGCGCTGAATACTTATGCCGGCTTCCTCGGTGTGTCGGAGACGCTTCGCATGGCGGGCCGCAATTATGGTCTGAAGGGCCTGCGGCTGGTATTGCACATCCTCGTGCCAGCAGCCCTGCCGTCGATCTTGTCGGGGTTGAAGATCGGCTGGGCGTTTGCCTGGCGTACCCTGATCGCCGCTGAGTTGGTGTTTGGTGCCAGCAGTGGCAAAGGCGGGTTGGGTTGGTACATCTTCCAGAACCGCAACGAACTGTATACCGACAAGGTCTTTGCCGGGTTGGCGGTGGTGATCCTGATCGGTCTGCTGGTGGAAGGGCTGGTGTTCAATACGCTGGAGCGGTTGACGGTGCGGCGATGGGGGATGCAGCGCTAGCCGGTTAGCCAGTACCGGCCTTTTCGCGGCAGATTGACGCTACAATCCGCGTCTGCGGGATCTTCGTCCTTGAAAAAGGGGCGAGGCGCCGAACCGCCGCGAAAGACCCTGTACTGGCTACAAATTCTGGTACTGAGCTGCCGCATTGCTCAGAATTTTGCCAATCTCTTCCCGCAAGCCGGCAGGCTGCTCAACTACCACCCCGTCCCCATGGCTCAACAGCCACCAGCGTAATGGCCAGCCGTCACTTACCGTACCGCGTAACCGATGCCCATGCTCCAGTGCCGTCAGCTGCATGTCGCTGCTCAACGGCGCATCCCGCAACTGCCGCGCCAGTGCATCGCTGATTCGCGCCACCAGCTCCACGCCCTCACCCTGCGATGGCTGCAACGCATCCCCTCGCAGATGTGTCAGCAAGTCGAAATTGCCGCGCAATTCGCCCACGGCACTGGCCGACCAGTGCCAACCGAACGGAATGCTCTTGTCATTGCGCTCCAGCGGGAATATCAGCGAAAGCTCGTTGAGGTCACGCTCGACAGTGCGTTTGCTGACCGTGAACCCCACGTCACGCAGGCGCCAGACCAGCTCGGCGCTGGTTATGCCTGGGGAACGGCTGGGCAACTGGCGCAGCAGCGCCCACTGTCGGCTAAGGGTGGCGCGAGTGGTGGCGAACGGCAAAAGATAACGTCCTTGTCTAGGCTTGCCGCAATAGGATGGCGGCATGCGAGGGGCATGGCAATTGGCCACAGCCTGCTCAGATCAAGGAAGTCGCATTTGGTTGCCTCGTGCCGGTTCGTTCGCGACAGGTTTTGACGTGACATCACGCAGAATCACGCCTCATCACAGCCGAAGGTTGGGGCTGTGCGTCGTTCAATGAGGATGAACATGTCTGTTGCCAGCAATATCCATTCGCTACTTGCCCGCCTTCTGCCCGAGCGGGTCATCGCCCCTCCTGCCCCTGCAGGAAGGCGACAGCGGCTGTTCTCCGGTGTGGGCTTGCCCAGCCAGCGGTCACTGCTGGTCAACCGCCTGGATGAGGCCAACGACCTGCAGGCGGTGTATGTCGACCTGCGGCGCCAGGCATTGCAAGGCAGCGTGTCCGCATTGAACGATCTCGGCTGGATCTGGCTCAACGGCAAGTACTGGCGGGCCGATACCGTGCTGGCCGGGCACCTGTTGCGCATGGCGGCCCTGCAGGGCAATGCTGCTGCCTGGTTCAACCTTGGGCAACAACACTACTTCGGCAAAGGCATCGACCCTTCCTATGTGCAGGCGGCGGAGTGTTACCGGCAGGCCTTCGACCGCGGCATGCTGCATGCCGCCGCCGCACTGGGTGACCTGTATGAGGAGGAGGTGTGCGACGGTGACCTGGAGTGGCAGGTTGACCTGGTGCAGGCCTACCAGTGGTTCATGCGTGGCGCCGAACAGGGCGAGGCGCGTTGTCGTTTTGAAGTGGGCTACCGGCTGATGCATGGGCTGCACGTAGAGGCCAACCTCAAGGCAGCGCTGTACTGGCTTGAGCTGGCAGCAGCGGCGGGGGTGGTGCAAGCGGCAGAGGAGCTGGCGGTGCATTTCAGCAGCCGTGATGCGGTGCGGTATCAGGAGTGGCGGGACCGGGCGGTGCAAATGGGCAGTACATTGGCCTTGACCATGAAGCTGGAAGACCAGATCCAGCCCTGAGTATTTCTCTCCAGTGCTGCACAGGGATTGCGTAGATTCCGAAACCGGTGCAGCCCCTGTGTGCGGGTTTACCCGCGAAGCGCGCCAGCACTGGCTGAAAAATGAACAACATTTAACCCCCGGCTATCCGTCGCCCCCTGTTGACGACAGGGGGATGTCGGGGCGTATATTGATAGTTAGCAAACTATGAATATACTTGGTTCTCTTCATGTCCCTTGATTTCCTGCGCCTGCAAGTCAGCAGTGGCCTGGTAGTTGCTGCCCGCCACTGGCGGCGCATCTGTCATACCGCCTTGACCGGCTACGGCATTTCCGAGGCCTGCGCTGCGCCGTTGCTGATGATCGTGCGCCTGGGCGACGGCGTGCACCAGGTGGCTGTGGCCCAGGCCGCTGGCCTGGAAAGCCCGTCGCTGGTACGCCTGCTTGACCAACTGTGCAAAGCTGGCCTGGTGTGCCGCAGCGAGGACCCACTGGATCGCCGCGCCAAGGCACTGAGCCTGACTGCCGAAGGCCGTGCCCTGGCCGAAGCCATTGAAGCCGAACTGGTGCGCTTGCGCCGCGATGTGCTCGGCGGTATCGATCAGGCCGACCTGGAAGCTGCCTTGCGTGTGCTTCGTGCCTTCGAGGCTGCCGGTCTGGGCAGCGCAGGCGGGGTGGCATGAACGGTTTCTTCAGCTCTGTCCCTCCGGCCCGTGACTGGTTCTACGGCGTGCGCACCTTCGGCGCGTCCATGATTGCCCTGTACATTGCTCTGCTCATGCAACTGCCGCGTCCCTACTGGGCCATGGCTACGGTGTACATCGTCTCCAGCCCCTTCGTCGGCCCGACCAGCTCCAAGGCGTTGTACCGTGCCGTCGGCACGTTGCTCGGCGCTGGCGGGGCAATCTTCCTGGTGCCGCCGCTGGTGCAGTCACCGTTGCTGCTGAGCATCGCCATTGCCCTGTGGACCGGCACCTTGCTGTTCCTTTCGCTGAACCTGCGCACGGCCAACAACTACGTGCTGATGCTGGCCGGTTATACCCTGCCGATGATTGCCTTGGCCGTGGTGGATAATCCGCTGGCAGTGTTCGATGTGGCCTCTTCTCGCGCGCAGGAAATCTGTTTGGGAATTGTCTGCGCGGCAGTCGTCGGGGCTATCTTCTGGCCACGCCGGCTGGCGCCGGTGGTAGTCGGTGCCACCGGAAACTGGTTCACCGAGGCGATTCGCTACAGCGACACCTACCTGGCCCGCGATGCCAGTGCCGACAAGGTCGGCGGGATGCGCGGGGTGATGGTCACCACCTTCAACTCGCTGGAGCTGATGATCGGTCAGCTCGCCCACGAAGGTGCCGGCCCGCATACCCTGAAGAACGCCCGCGAATTGCGCGGGCGGATGATCCATCTGCTGCCGGTGATCGACGCCCTTGACGATGCACTGGTAGCCCTGGAAGGCCGCGCCCCGGCCCAGTTTGCCCAGGTTCAACCCGTGCTTGAAGCCGCTCGAGAATGGCTCAAAGGCAACGCCGACAGCGCTTCGGTAGCGCACTGGGCAACGTTGCACGAGCAGATCGGCCGCCTGCAGCCCGCTACAGCCGCCCTCGACCAGCGCGCCGAGCTGCTGTTGTCCAACGCCCTGTACCGACTGACCGAATGGGCCGACCTGTGGCAGGACTGCTGCACCCTGCAGCACGCCCTGCGTACCGATGATGCCAAGCCTTGGCGTGCGGTGTATCGCCACTGGCGGCTGGGCCGCCTGACAGCGTTTTTCGACCGTGGCCTGATGCTGTACTCGGTAGCCTCCACGGTCCTGGCTATCGTGGTCGCCTGCGGCCTGTGGATCGGCCTGGGCTGGAACGACGGCGCCAGTGCGGTCATCCTCGCGGCAGTTGCGTGTAGCTTCTTCGCCGCTATGGACGACCCAGCACCGCAGATCTACCGGTTCTTTTTCTGGACGCTGATGTCGGTCATCTTCTCCAGTCTGTACCTGTTTTTGGTACTGCCTAACCTGCACGACTTCCCGATGCTGGTGCTGGCCTTTGCCGTACCTTTCATCTGCATAGGCACCCTGACTGTACAGCCGCGCTTCTACCTGGGCACCTTGCTGACCATCGTCAACACGTCGACCTTCATCAGCATCCAGGGCGCCTACGACGCCGACTTCTTCACCTTCCTCAACTCCAACCTGGCCGGCCCCGCGGGCCTCCTGTTCGCCTTTATCTGGACCCTGGTGATGCGCCCGTTCGGCGTGGAGCTGGCGGCCAAGCGCATGACCCGCTTCGCCTGGCGCGACATCGTCGAAATGACCGAGCCTGCGACCTTGGCCGAGCACCGCCAGGTTGGCGTACAGATGCTCGACCGCCTGATGCAGCACCTGCCACGCCTGTCGCAAACCGGCCAGGACAGTGGCGTGGCACTGCGCGACCTGCGCGTAGGGTTGAACCTGCTCGACCTGCTGGCGTACATGCCGCGCGCCGGCCAGCAGGCTCGCGAGCGCCTGAACACTGTGGTCGAGGAAGTCGGCGCGCACTACGCCGCTTGCCTGCGTGCTGGCGAACGCCTGCATGCCCCGGCCGCACTGTTACGCAACATGGAACGCGCTCGCCTGGCGCTTAACCTGGATGAGCTGTACGAGCGCGGCGATGCCCGCACCCACCTGCTGCATGCCCTGAGCGGCCTGCGCCTGGCGCTGTTGCCGGGTGTGGAGGTGATGCTCGAGCCAGCTGAACAACCGCAACTGCCCCCCGGCCTCGACGGAGCACCCCTGTGATTGGTGAACTGGATATCAGCGGGGTGTTCCTGCCCACGCTGCTGGTGATGATGTTTGGCACCTACCTGCTGTTCCTTGGGGTGCACGCGGTGCTGGTGCGCCTGCATTTCTACCGCCTGGTCTGGCACCGGGCATTGTTCAATGTTGCTCTGTATGCCGTGCTGCTTGGTGCGGTGGACCACTTTTGCCGAAACCTGATGCTGCCATGAAAAAACCGATGCTGACCTTGGGCCGTGTGGTCCTGACCTTGCTGGTAGTGACCTTCGCCGCCGTGCTCGTGTGGCAGATGGTGGTCTACTACATGTTTGCCCCCTGGACCCGTGACGGCCACATACGCGCCGACGTGATCCAGATCGCCCCCGATGTGTCGGGATTGATCCAGAAGGTCGAGGTGCGTGACAACCAGACCGTCAAACGCGGCGACGTGCTGTTCACCATCGACCAGGACCGCTTCACCCTGGCCTTGCGTCAAGCCAAGGCAACCCTGGGCGAGCGCCAGGAGACCCTCGCCCAGGCTTCCCGCGAAGCGCAGCGCAACCGCAAGCTGGGCAACCTGGTGGCCGCGGAGCAACTGGAAGAAAGCCAGTCCCGCGAGGCCCGTGCCCGTTCGGCTGTCAGCGAGGCGCAAGTGGCTGTCGATACTGCCCAGCTCAACCTTGACCGCTCGGTGGTGCGCAGCCCGGTAGACGGCTACCTCAACGACCGCGCGCCGCGTAACCACGAGTTCGTCACCGCCGGCCGCCCGGTGCTGTCGGTGGTCGATAGCGCCTCGTACCATGTCGATGGCTACTTCGAGGAAACCAAGCTTGGCGGTATACACATCGGCGATGCCGTGGACATCCGTGTGATGGGCGACAATACCCGCCTGCGCGGCCATGTGCAGAGCTTTGCCGCTGGCATCGAAGACCGCGACCGTAGCAGTGGCGCCAACCTGCTGCCCAACGTCAACCCGGCGTTCAGTTGGGTACGCCTGGCCCAGCGCATTCCGGTGCGCATCGCCTTTGACGAAGTGCCGCAAGACTTCCGCATGATCGCCGGGCGTACTGCCACGGTGTCGATCATCGAGGGCCAGCGCCCATGAAACAGCTGATCCTGGCTGGCCTGTGCCTGTCGCTGGGGGCCTGCATGATGGTGGGCCCCGACTATGAGGTGCCTGGGGATGCGGCCGTGCAACGCAATGACCTGAACGGCCCGCTGCGCCAGGATGCCGACAGCGTCGTGTCGGCGCCGGTCCCCGAGGACTGGTGGCAGCTGTATCAGGATCAGCGGCTGAACGAGCTGGTGCGTCAGGCGCTGAGTGCCAACACCGAACTGCGCGTGGCGGCGGCCAACATCGCCAAAGCTCGCGCCCAGGTGGAGGTGGCGGAATCGCAAGGCGGCTTCAACGGTGGCGTCAAACTCGGCGCTCAGCGGTTGCAAGAGTCGGGCGAAGCCTTCCTGCAGCCTGAGAAGGTGCCGGTAGCCAACATCGGTGAGGCCATCATCAGTGCCTCGTACCAGTTCGACCTGTGGGGCACCTTCAAGCGTGGTACCGAGGCTGCCAAGGCAAATGCCGACGCAGTGCAGGCCGCTGCCGACACTGCCCGCATCACGCTTGTGGCGGACGTGGTCAAGGCTTATACCCAGGTGTGCTCGGCCAACGAGGAATACCACATTGCCCGTGAGTCCCTCGATTTGCAGGAGCAAAGCGTGAAACTCAACCAGCGCCTGCGCGATGCTGGGCGTGGCGATGAAACCCAGGTCACCCGCTCGCAGACCCAGTTCAAATCCTTGCGTGCCGAACTGCCACGCTTCAAGGCCGAACGCGAGACGGGCATGTACACCCTGGCCGCGCTGCTGGCCAAGCCGGTCGACCAGTTGCCTGCCGGTACCGCCGATTGCGCCGAGCTGCCGCACCTGAACCAGCTGGTCCCGGTGGGCGATGGCGCGGCCCTGCTCAAGCGCCGCCCCGACGTACGCCAGGCCGAACGCCAGCTGGCTGCCGCCACCGCCTATATTGGCGTAGCCACTGGCGCTTTGTACCCGGACATCAGCATTGGCGCCCAGGTTGGCACCATCGGTATCCTGGAGAACCTTGGCGAGCCTTCGACCAACCGCTGGGGTTTTGGCCCGCAGATCAGCTGGAGCATCCCCACCAACGGCACCCGTGCCCGCATTCGCATGGCCGAAGCCTCGACCCAGGCGGCGCTGGCGCATTTCGATGGCGTGGTGCTGAACGCCATTCGCGAGACCCAGACCCGGTTGGCGCAGTACAGCGCCTTGCTCGATCGGCGCGATGCGCTGGCCGAGGCGGAGAGGTCGGCGAAAGAAGCGGCGGATCAGACGCACCGGTATTACCAGGCGGGGCGTGAGTCGTTCCTGGCGGATTTGCAGGCCACGCGGACCTATACCGATATGCGTGCTCAGTTGGCGGCGGCGAACAGCCAAGTGGCAATGGGGCAGATTGGGGTGTTTCTGGCGTTGGGTGGTGGGTGGAAGGAGACGGACAGGTAATCACTGGGACTTAATTAATACTATCAATATTGCTAGTGGCGGATACCCCTGTGTTTGAGCAAGATGTGGAGTCTGAACTTATGTAGATGGAGGATACAGGGGTGAAAAGCCATGTGAATTACTCGCCTTATGGGTATCCGGGGCCAGGTGCTTTGAACTGTGTGCTTGGGTTCAATGGAGAGTATCGAAGTGATCTCTCAGGCTTCTACGTTCTCGGTAGAGGCGTCCGTTCATTTTCCTCCATCCTCATGCGCTTTTTGAGCCCGGATCCATATAGTCCATTTTCACTAGGTGGTTTGAATATCTATGCTTACTGTGCCGGCGATCCGGTTAATCGAGTCGACCGAAGCGGCTATTTTTTTTCAGCCGCCATGACACAAAAAATTCATCGTTGGCGGATTAGCGCGCAGCTCACTGTAACGTATCGTTATGCGCCTACCTCTAAGCAGTTCATTGATAGCCAGGCAGCCGGAATTGCGAAAAATTATGGTGGCTCCTTAATATCTACGTCATTTAAACAGAATCGTTTAAGAGTCATCGATAATGTGCAGAGGCTCGGCGTTCAGCATCCCAGAGAGCTAGGCGACATTGTTCGAAATATGGTGATTTTGCCTCAAGAACAGATGTCCAGTGCCGCAAAGGACCTTGGGCGAATTTTCAAGTCAAAACCTCGAAATTTCAGCGGTACGGCAGCGGGTTATCGAGGAATTCATGTCCGTTATAGTCCCCGTGGAAGAGTTCATGGCGAGACGCAGTTTCATACCAAGCAGCAAGCTTTCGCGATACTTCCTGAGAATGTAGCGCGCCCCGTGATAGGCGCAGACCTATACGATGCTTGGTCCTCCAAAGCTCAAGCTCAGGGATTTCATCCGGGGCAGGCCCACGAGCTTTATGAGATCTTCAGGGTGAGCGGTGACTCAAATAATATTAGGGAAATTTCCTTGGCGAACAGTAGGGCATATTGGTCATTTATTGAGTCCTTAAATTAGGAAGTGTGTGAGCACAGTCATCATCTCCGATCTGTTCTGCCAGCAGCCAAGCATGCTGCTCGGCTGTACTGGTTATCTGCCCGTCGAATCTGAAATGGGAGATGGCCAAAATTGCTGATAGTGCCGCGCGGATACTAAGCGAGATGGTCAAGGCGCTGATCGATGATATGGAGCAAGTGGTGAACAAGGTGCGTCAATAGCCTTTAAGAACCTGAGCCCGTTGTGCGGCCCATCGCTGGTAAGCCAGCTCCCACATGATCAGAACAGGTTTTGAGGGCGCTGCAATACCTGTGGGAGCAGCTTGCCTGCGATCCAAAGGCAAAGCGCTCGGCCAACCCTCCCGCTTCACCTAATTTGCAGCAAGATTTTTCATGAAATCCGCCCTGCGGCCTTGAGCGAAGCAAAATGTAAGTGAACAATGTTCTCTTTCGCATTCCCTCCGAGACTGGCCATGAATTCCCGTTTCCGTCTACTTGCCTGGCTACCGGCTGTGTTGCTTGGCCCGGTGCTGGCGCTGTGCAGTAACCTGGCGCTGGCAGAAGCCCCCGCCGAGGCCATCAAGGCCTTGCATTTGCTCGATTACATCGGTGCCGACTACCCGCCGACCGTACAAGACGGCAAGGTGATCGACGATGGCGAGTATCGCGAACAACAGGAGTTCAGCGCGGTATTGGCCGATCTGCTCAAAGGCCTGCCGGCAAATGCTGAGCAAAATGGTCTGGAGCAAGGTGTTCAAGCGCTACGCCAAGCCATCGACCAACGCCAGGAGGGCGCCGCAGTCGCAAAACAGGCCCGGCAGCTGGGTGCGCGACTGGCTGTGGCCTACGAGGTCAGCCAGGCACCGGTGATTACCCCGGACCCAGCCCGCGGTGCTGCGCTGTACGCGCAAAACTGCTCGATTTGCCACGGCGAAACCGGCGCCGGCGATGGCCCGGCTGGCGTGGGCCTGGAGCCTGCACCCGCCAACCTGCGCGATGTTTCGCGCCTGGACCAGTTGAGCCTGTTCGACCTCTACAACACCCTGGCCCTTGGTATCGACGGCACCGAAATGCCGTCGTTTGCTGACCAACTGGACGACCGTCAGCGCTGGGATGTGGCTGCTTATATCGCCAGCTTCACCGCCAAGCCGGAAGCGGGCAAGGGTAGCAAGACGTGGAACCTCGCCGACCTGGCTCGCCAGACTCCGGCTGAAGTTGCGGCCAGCGAAGGCACTGAAGCCGTAGGGGCATTCCGTGCCCAGCGTGCCCAGCCGCCCCAAGTAAAGCGCGGCCCGGCGCAATTGCTCGAATACACTGCCAGCACACTGGACAAGAGCCTGGCGGCCTACCGCGCAGGCGACCACGATCAGGCCTATGACCTGTCGGTGGCGGCCTACCTGGAAGGTTTCGAGTTGGTGGAGAGCTCGCTGGACAACATCGACACCCAGGCGCGTAAGAACACCGAAAAATCGCTGATGGCCTACCGTCAATCCCTGCAGGATGGTCTGCCCGTGGCCCAGGCCGAACAGCGTCTGGCCGAAGCCAAAACCAAGCTCGAGCAGGCGGCCAAGTTGCTGGGAAGCGATGGCCTGAGCTGGTCGCTGAGTTATATCTCCGGTTTGCTGATCCTGCTGCGCGAAGGCCTTGAGGCGATCCTGGTGCTGGCGGCGATCCTGGCCTTCCTGCGCAATACCGGGCAGCAGTCGGCAGTACGCAGCGTCAACATCGGCTGGGGCCTGGCGCTGGTTGCCGGCTTCGCCACCTGGGCGCTGGCGGCCTATGTGATCGATGTGGGGGGGGCCCAGCGCGAGCTGCTGGAAGGCTGCACCGCACTGTTCGCTGCAGTGATGGTGCTATGGCTGGGTGTGTGGATGCATGACCGCCGCCACGCCGCCGCCTGGAAGGACTACATCAAGAGCAGCCTGGTCAGCGGTGGCGGGCGCTTCGGCTTTGCTGTGCTGGCATTCTTCTCGGTATACCGCGAATTGTTCGAAGTGATCCTGTTCTACGAGACCCTGTGGCTGCAGGCAGGCCCTGCCGGGCATCAGGCGGTGCTGGCGGGTGGCGCGACGGCATTGTTGCTGCTGGTGGGCCTGGCTTGGGTGATTCTGCGGGGTTCGGCCAAGCTGCCGCTATCGCTGTTCTTCAGCATCAACGCCGCGCTGCTGTGCGCGCTGTCGGTAGTATTCGCCGGGCATGGCGTGAAGGCGCTGCAAGAGGCCGGCGTGCTGGGCACACGGCCGGTGGCGTTCTTCGAGTTCGATTGGCTGGGGATTCATGCCGATGCCTACTCGCTGTCGGCGCAGGCGGTGGCGTTGCTGGCCATCGTGCTCCTCTACGGCCGCTCGTGGCTGGCGGAAAGGCGCAGTGCTGCGGCCAACTGAGTGGAGCGTGCGCGGTCCCACAGGGACCGCGCAAGGCCTCAGATCTTGCGCTAGCCTGATGCTCAGGCCGGCTGTGGCGCCTTGAGAATGTTCTGCAGCAGTTGGACACTTTCAACGGCGTCATGACCCAGACTGGTCAGGTAGCCGCCATCCGGTTGATCGGTCAGCCCCTTCTCATGCAGGCGTTGTGCAGCCGCGATCAGGGCGGGGGATGCGGTGCTGGTTATCTTGATGCCTTCCTGGCTGCTGTCGTGTTTGAACAGCGCGAGTACTTCCAGTTCGTCGATCAGATCGGGGGTAAAAGGCATGGCAGCTCCTGACTTCCAGACAAGGATGGCGGCACCGTCAGCGGTGCCTGATCTTCGAGTGTAGCCGGGTTATTCGTCGTCGCCTTGATCCATCTCAGGCGGCAGCTCCGGCAGTGCCCGCAGAGCGTTCTCATACCACTCGCCGTTGAACGCACGGTCCTCTACCAGCATGTTGTCGATTTCGAAGGCCAGCACATGGGCCATCAGGTTCAGAATGTCTTCACGCTCATAGCCGACCAGCGTCAGCTTGTTGAAAGTGGCCTTTGCTGCAGGCGGCTCGCCGCTCTCGATCTGGTTTTCGATGGCTTGGGTCAGTGTTGCCTCGGCGAAGGCTTCGTCGTCGTCATTGCCGATGTCGGTGGGCTCGCTCATGGCGGTACTCCTAGGATGGGATGCAACAGTGTGCCATGCCTATGGCGGCAATGCCTGGGCATTGACGCGGTGCATGACGCTGGTCAGCGGCAGGCGTTCAGTCTATAAAAGCCAGGCCAACCCCTTACGGCCTGGAGGCTGTTACCTCATGCTCAAGCTTCATGGATTTTCGGTCAGCAACTACTACAACATGGTAAAGCTGGCCCTGCTCGAAAAAGGCCTGCCTTTCGAGGAAGTCACCTTCTATGGCGGCCAGGCGCCACAGGCGCTGGAAGTGAGCCCGCGGGGCAAGGTGCCGGTGCTTGAAACCGAACATGGCTTCCTCAGCGAAACCAGTGTGATCCTCGACTATATCGAGCAGACCCAGGGCGGCAAGGCGCTGCTGCCAGCCGACCCGTTCGGCCAAGCCAAGGTGCGGGAGCTGCTCAAGGAAATCGAGTTGTACATCGAGCTGCCTGCGCGTACCTGTTATGCCGAGTCGTTCTTTGGCATGTCGGTCGACTCGCTGATCAAAGAGAAAGCGCGTGCGGACCTGCTGGCCGGGTTTGCCACGCTCAAGCGCAACGGGCGCTTTGCCCCCTATGTTGCGGGCGAGCAGTTGACGCTGGCAGACCTGATGTTCTGCTTCTCGGTCGACCTGGCCAACGCGGTGGGCAAGAAGGTGCTGAGCATCGACTTCCTGGCGGACTTCCCGCAGGCCAAGGCGTTGCTGCAACTGATGGGGGAAAACCCGCACATGGCGCGGATCTTGGCGGACAAGGAAGCGTCGATGCCGGCCTTCATGGAGATGATCCGCAGCGGCAAGCGCTAAGATTTGTGTTGGGTCATTCGCGGGTAAACCCGCTCCTACAGGTAAAGCACAACCGTTGTAGGAGCGGGTTTACCCGCGAACGAGGGCGAAGCCCTCGCCCCGGAGGTTAGCGAGACGCCAACAGGGCCTTGCCACGAACCACGGCAGCACGCACCTGCGCCGGCGCCGTACCACCAATGTGGTCACGCGCATTCACCGAGCCTTCCAGCGTCAGCACGGCAAACACGTCCTGCTCGATCTGATCGCTGAACTGGCGCAGTTCGTCCAGGCTCATCTCGGCCAGGTCCTTGCCAGTGTCCACACCATACTTCACCGCGTGGCCAACGATCTCGTGACAGTCACGGAATGGCAGGCCACGGCGAACCAGGTAGTCGGCCAGGTCGGTCGCGGTGGAGAAGCCACGCAGGGCCGCTTCACGCATGATGGCGTGCTTGGGCTTGATCGCCGGGATCATGTCAGCAAAGGCCCGCAGCGAGTCGCGCAGGGTATCGGCGGCGTCGAACAGCGGTTCCTTGTCTTCCTGGTTGTCCTTGTTGTAGGCCAGTGGTTGGCCTTTCATCAGGGTCAGCAGGCCGGTCAGGGCGCCGAACACACGGCCGCTCTTGCCGCGTACCAGCTCTGGCACGTCCGGGTTCTTTTTCTGCGGCATGATCGAGCTGCCGGTGCAGAAGCGGTCCGGAAGGTCGATGAACTGGAACTGCGCACTGGTCCACAGCACCAGCTCTTCGGAGAAGCGCGAAAGGTGCATCATCGCCACGCTGGCAGCGGCGCAGAATTCGATGGCGAAATCACGGTCCGACACGCCATCCAGCGAGTTGCCGGCTACGGCTTCAAAGCCCAGCAGCTTGCAGGTCAGTTCACGGTCGATCGGGTAGGTGGTGCCGGCCAGCGCGGCGCTGCCCAGTGGCATGCGGTTGGTGCGCTTGCGGCAGTCGACCAGGCGCTCATAGTCGCGGCTGAGCATTTCGAACCACGCCAGCAGGTGGTGGCCAAAGGTAACCGGCTGCGCCGTCTGCAGGTGGGTGAAACCAGGCATGATGGTTTCGGCTTCACGCTCTGCCTGCTCCAGCAGGCCCTGCTGCAGGCGGGTGATTTCGCCCAGGATCAGGTCGATTTCGTCGCGCAGCCAAAGGCGGATGTCGGTGGCCACCTGGTCGTTGCGGCTACGGCCGGTGTGCAGCTTCTTGCCGGTGATGCCGATGCGGTCGGTCAGGCGTGCTTCGATGTTCATGTGCACGTCTTCAAGGTCGACACGCCAGTCGAAGTTGCCGGCTTCAATCTCGCCCTGGATGGTTTTCAGGCCATCGATGATGGTGTCGCGCTCGGCATCACTGAGCACGCCGACCTGCGCCAGCATGGTGGCATGGGCAATCGAACCCATGATGTCGTGACGGTACAGGCGCTTGTCGAAATCTACCGAGGCGGTGAAACGGGCGACGAAGGCGTCGACGGGCTCACTGAAGCGGCCGCCCCAGGACTGATTGGTCTTGTCGGTGCTCATGGATTCACTCATTGCAGGCGTGAACGAAAAAGTGGCGTCGATGATAGCAGGGTTGGGCTGGCTGCCGCAGGGCGCCGGTCGAGAGAAATGCCCGGAAAATCGCATAGAAGGATTTCAAGGAATGAACGGCAGTGTTCCACGGACCGTCTACAGTTGGACAAAGGACTGGCAGTGAATCTGCCGGGCCGAGTGAATCTTTGGCCATCGCACCGGTCTAGAGCGTGACCGCAGTGTCGCTCGAACCACACCTGTCTACGCTATACCTGTGCGAGACTCATTCAGGAATCCAGCGCAATTATGAATGTCCTGATCGTTGATGACGAACCCCAAGGCCGTGAACGCCTCAGCCGGCTGCTCGGCGAACTGGAGGGTTACACTGTGCTGGAGCCCAGCGCCACCAACGGCGATGAGGCCTTGGCGCTGATTGAAAGCCTCAAGCCCGATGTGGTCCTGCTGGACATCGGCATGCCAGGCCTGGATGGCCTGCAGGTTGCCGCTCGCCTGTGCGAACGCGAGGCGCCGCCGGCGGTGGTGTTTTGCTCCGGGGATGATGAATACGGTGCAGAGGCATTCAAGGACAGTACCCTCAGCCATGTGACCAAGCCCTTCCAGGCCCAGGCCTTGCGCGATGCCTTGCGCAAGGCCGAAAAACCCAACCGCGCCCAATTGGCGGCGCTTACCCGGCCGGCCAATGAAGGCGGCGGCCCTCGCAGCCATATAAGTGCCCGCACGCGTAAAGGCATCGAACTGATCCCTTTATCCCAGGTGATCTATTTCATTGCCGACCACAAGTATGTGACCTTGCGTCACGAAACCGGGGAGGTGCTGCTTGACGAGCCACTCAAAGCCCTGGAAGACGAATTCGGCGAACGCTTCGTGCGCATCCACCGCAATGCGTTGGTCGCCCGCGAGCGCATCGAACGCTTGCAGCGCACCCCGCTGGGGCACTTTCAGCTGTATCTGAAAGGCCTGGACGGCGATGCCTTGACCGTCAGCCGTCGCCATGTGGCCGGTGTGCGCAAGATGATGCAGACCCTCTGAGGCCCTTGGACTCGGGCCGCTCCTGCACCTGACTGCGTGTGGCCTGTTGATCCGTATCTGCAAGCGATACCGGCGATGCTGTTATGATCGGCGGTATTTCTCTGGATCGGGGCGTTTCATGTCCACTCGCGAAATCCGCATTGCCACCCGTAAAAGTGCTTTGGCCCTGTGGCAGGCCGAATACGTCAAGGCCCGCCTCGAGCAGGCCCACGCCGGTCTGCAGGTGACCTTGGTGCCCATGGTCAGCCGCGGCGACAAGTTGCTCGACGCGCCGCTGGCAAAAATCGGCGGCAAGGGGCTGTTCGTCAAGGAACTGGAAACCGCGCTGTTGGACAACGAAGCCGACATCGCCGTGCACTCGATGAAAGACGTGCCCATGGACTTCCCCGAGGGCCTGGGCCTGTACTGCATCTGCGAGCGTGAAGACCCGCGTGATGCCTTCGTTTCCAATACCTTTGACAGCCTCGAAGCACTGCCCGCCGGCAGTATCGTCGGCACCTCAAGCCTGCGCCGTCAGGCCCAGTTACTGGCGCGCCGCCCAGACCTGCAAATCCGCTTTCTGCGCGGCAACGTCAACACCCGCCTGGCGAAGCTGGATGCCGGCGAGTACGACGCCATCATCCTCGCCGCGGCGGGCCTGATCCGTCTGGGCTTCGAGGACCGCATCACCTCCACCATCAGCGTCGATGACAGCCTGCCGGCAGGTGGTCAGGGCGCGGTGGGCATCGAGTGCCGCAGTGCCGACGTTGAGATCCATGCACTGCTGGCGCCACTGCACCATGTCGACACCGCTGACCGGGTGATCGCCGAGCGCGCCCTGAACAAACGCCTGAATGGTGGCTGCCAAGTGCCGATCGCCTGCTACGCGGTCCTTGAAGGTGACCAGCTGTGGCTGCGTGGCCTGGTCGGCCAGCCTAGCGGCGGGACCTTGCTGGTGGCCGATGCCCGTGCACCCCGTGCCGCTGCCGAGGCCCTGGGCGTACAGGTGGCCGAAGACCTGCTGGGGCAGGGCGCCGAGGCCATTCTGAAGGAAGTCTACGGCGAGGCCGGTCACCCGTGAGCCAATGGCGCCTGTTGCTGACCCGGCCTGCCGAGGACTGCGCGGCGCTGGCGCAAAGCCTGGCGGCAGCGGGCGTGGGTAGCAGTTGCCTGCCACTGCTGGAAATTGAACCTATTACCGTGCAAGCCCCACAGCGACTGTCGCTGGAGGGCTTGCATGACTTCCAGGCGATCATTGTGGTCAGCAAACCGGCCGCCCGGCTGTTGCTTGAGCATCTGGCCGAGACCAGCATCCAGCCTCCGCAGCGGGGCTGGTTCACCGTGGGTGAGGCAACCGCTGGGGTGCTGCAGGGTGCAGGGCTGGAGGTAAGCTTTCCGCCGCGTGGCGATGACAGCGAAGCCTTGCTGGCACTGCCGGCCCTGCGCCAGGCACTTACCGAGCCGGCACCGCGTGTCTTGATCGTTCGCGGCGTCGGAGGTCGCGAACTGCTGGCAGAGCGTCTTGCAGAGCAAGGTGCTAGTGTCGAATATCTGGAACTGTATCGTCGCTGCCTGCCGGCCTACCCGGCGGGTACGCTGATGCGCCGCATTGAAGCGGAACGCCTCAATGGCCTGGTGGTCAGCAGTGGGCAGGGTTTTGAACATTTGCAGCAGATGGCCGGTGCCGATTGGCTGCGGTTGGCCCAGTTGCCGTTGTTCGTGCCCAGCCCGCGGGTCGCCGAGCAGGCCAAGGCCGCCGGGGCCCAACAGGTTGTGGATTGCCGTGGCGCCAGTGCCACGGCCTTGCTGGCAGCCGTGCAGCGTAGCGCTGCACCTGCCTCTTAAGGCGCTAAGCTGAATGCGGTGCGCCCCCATGCAAAGGATGGATACGTGAGCGAGACTGTCTTGTCCAATAACGATCAACCGTCGGCACAGGCGCCTGCGGAACCCGTTACCACCCCACCTGCCAAGCGCTCCGGCAGTGGCCTGGCAGCGCTGGCCTTGCTGCTGGGTGCGGCCGGGGTGGCGGTAGGTGGCTGGGGTGTCTGGCAGGTGCGTCAACTGCAGGGCAGTGAGTTCAACCAGGGCCAGCACATCGAGGCGCTGACCCAGCGCGCCGAGGCGCTGCAGCAACGTGAACAGCAGATCAGTGCGCAACTGGCCAGTCTGCCAGCCGCCAGTGAGCTGGAAGACCGCCGGCGTTTGGTAGCCCAGTTGCAGGGCGACCAGCAGCGTCTCAGCCAGCGCCTGGAAACCGTGCTGGGAGAAAGCCGCAAAGAGTGGCGCCTGGCCGAAGCCGAGCACCTCCTGCGGCTGGCTACCCTGCGCCTTTCGGCGTTGCAGGACATCACCAGTGCCAAAGCCCTGGTCGAAGGCGCCGACGAGATCCTGCGCGAGCAGAGCGACCCGGGTGCCTTCGCTGCCCGCGAGCAACTGGCACGCAGCCTGGCCACGCTCAACAGCACTCAGCAACCGGACCGCACAGGCCTGTTCTTGAAGCTGGCTGCGCAGCGTGAGCTGGTACAGCAGCTGAGCGCCCAGTCCCCCGAGTTCGACAGTAACGCCGATGCGCTTGGCGCCCTGACCGCCGACGGTGATGGTGCCAGCAGGCTGTCGCAGTGGTGGGCAGAAATATCCAAGTACTTCCAGATTGACTTCAACGCTGATGAAAACGTGCGTCCGTTGCTGGCCGGGCAGCAACTGAACCAGCTGCGCCTGGCCCTGAGCCTGACTATCGAGCAGGCCCAGTGGGCGGCGCTCAATGGTGATGCCAAGGTTTACACGCAGGCGCTGGACGACGCCCGCAGCGTACTGCTGGCCAACTTCAATGCAGACAACCCGCAAAGCAAGGCCATGCTCGACAGCCTCAATGCGTTGGCCGATCAGCCGGTGTCGGTGGTTACCCCTGACCTTAGTGAAAGCCTGGCGGCAGTGCAGGCCTATATTCAGCGCCGTCACCTGCCGGCCGAGGCTGAAGGGGGCAAGCCATGAAGCGTGTCTACCTGTTGGCCGTGCTTGCGATCGTGGTTGCTGCGGCACTGGGCATCGCGGTCGCCAAGCACAGCGGCTATGTACTGATTTCCTATGGTGGCTTCCGTTATCAGTCGGGGCTGTGGGCTGCCTTGGCGGGTATTTTGGCGGTCGTCCTGCTGCTGTGGTTGCTGCGCTATCTGGTCGGCCTGGTGCTGACTTCCAGTGGTGTGGTCAACCCGTGGTCACGGCGTAACCGCAGCCGACGTATCCGCCTGGCGATCGAACAGGGCCAGCTCGATCTTGCCGAAGGCCGCTGGGCCAGTGCCCAACGGCACTTGCACCGTGCCGCCGAGGCTGAGCGCCAGCCGTTGCTGTACTACCTTGGTGCCGCGCGTGCCGCCAACGAGCAAGGCCGCACCGAAGACAGCGACAACTTGCTGGAGCGTGCCCTGGAGCGCCAACCGCAAGCGGAGCTGGCCATTGCCCTGACCCATGCCCAGTTGCAAATGGACCGTGGCGAAAACGATGGGGCCCTGGAAACCCTGCTGGCCATGCAGGAACGCCACCCGCACAACGGCCAGGTGCTGCGCTTGCTGCAACGCCTTTACGTGGAGCGCGGCGACTGGTCTGCACTGATCCGCCTGATGCCCGACCTGCGCAAGGGTAAAGTGCTGCCCGCCGCCGAGCTGGCTGCTCTGGAACAACGCGCCTGGGGCCAGAACCTTAGCCTGGCGACCACCCGTGGCGAAGATGCGCTCAGTGCACGTCAATCCTTGGAGCGCGCCTGGCAGCAGCTGACCGCAGCCCAGCGCCAGGAGCCACAACTGGTGCTGGCGTACGCCGAGCAACTGCGCCAGGTAGGTGCCCAGAACGAGGCCGAACAGGTGCTGCGCACGGCCCTCAAGCGCGACTACGAAAGCCACCTGGCCCGCCTTTACGGCCTGGTGCGTGGTGATGACCCGGCGCGTCAGCTGCAAACCGCTGAAGGTTGGCTCAAGGCTCACCCGCAAGACGCCAGCCTGCTGCTGACCCTGGGCCGTCTGAGCCTGCAAAACCGCTTGTGGGGCAAGGCGCGTGACTACCTTGAAAGCAGCCTGCGCATGGAGCGCAACCCCGAGGCCTGTGCAGAGCTGGCCCGCCTGCTCGCGGGGCTAGGCGAGACCGAGCGCAGCAACCAGCTGTTCCAGGAGGGCCTTGGCCTGCTGGACGAGCGCCTGCTGGCGCTGCCTTTGCCAGAAGGCGTACGCGCCTGACCTACCCCAAGGCCCGCGCAAAGGTGCGGGCTTTGGGGGCAGGTAATTTATCTTTCGCTGTCAGTTTGATCTGAAGTCCATTTCTTCCGTCGCCTCCTACGGAATATCTGGAAATTTCCTACGCGATTCAGTGACTTGTCGTTGCTGTCGTGCCTTGAAACAAAGCGTGTCTTTCCTCTACCGTTTCAAGCCACTACTTTTTCCCCGGGACCTTCACCGCCCATGCTGCCGGCCCGTTTGCGCACCTTTTTTCTTCCTGCCTGCCTGGTCGCACTGGCGGTACTGGTTGCGTCTTTCCGTCTGGAAAACACAGTGGGGCTGATGCCGTGCCCGTTGTGCCTCAGCCAACGGTTGCTGCTTGGCGTGTACGCGCTGCTGTGCTTCGCAGCCGTGCTGCAGGCGCCGGGCACGCGGGGCATCCTTCGTTATGCTCGGCTGGCGCTGGGCTGCTCGCTGGCCGGCGCATTGCTGGCAGCACGGCATGTCTGGTTGCAGGGGGCTGAGGGGGTCAATGAGGTATGCCCGGTGCCGATCGGGCGAGTGTTCGAGCAATCCTGGGGTGAGGCGGCACGGCAACTGTTGCTGGGTGGCCCGGATTGTCGTTCGCTTGCCTGGAGCTTTCTCGATCTGACACTGCCGGAATGGAGCCTGTTGGCCTTCCTGCTGCTGGCGGTGCTGCCCTTGAGTTGCCTGCTGGCGTATCGTTTCCGCACCCTGGCAAGAACATGACCTGGCGCAAGGTTGTGCCATTAGCGCGACCAATGGTGATGTAACAGGGTATTAAACACTTGTATGAACTTTGTGTGCTGCGTACCTTGAAGGGCAGCACGCGCGGGAATAATCTCCCAGCACGCATACCGGAAAAACAACTGCTCGATGCCGTCCTGCTGATGTCACCTTTGTGCTGCGCGGTCGTGGTGCGAGGTGCAGCGGCATCTACCCAGAAGGGAAGAGATCGCCATGCTCGATAGTTGTCAGAACGCCCAGGAACGCTGGGGTGGGGTTCACAAGCTGATCGACCGTTGGCTGGAGGAGCGCCAGGAACTGGTGCAGGCTTTCCGCGCCCTGCGCGATGTGAGGCCAGCCTTCGCCGACAAGGACACCAACGGGGACTTTTGTGCCCTTCTGGTCGACTACGTTTCGGCGTGGCACTTCGAAGTCTGCGAGCAACTGGTCAGCGAGGCCAAGGCGTTCGGAGACAAGAAGGCGCTGAAGCTGGCCGAAGAGATCAACCCACGGATCAACGACAGTACTCAGATCGCACTGGCCTTCAATGACCATTGCACCAAGGGGGAGTGCAAGGACACCGAACGCTTTGCCGAGAAGCTGGCCAAATTGGGCGGGTTGTTGCATGAGCGCTTCGAGCTTGAAGACTGCCTGATCGAAGTGCTGCACAACGCACACAAAGAAGAGGGTGCAGTGCAGGCCTGAGGTTGACGTCAGTCGCCAACCGCCAGCAGTTCGATCTCGAATACCAAGGGGGTGTAGGGTGCAATCAGGTCTCCCGCCCCCTCGGCGCCATAGGCTTGCGCTGAAGGTATTACCAAGCGCCACTTGGCGCCGGTGTGCATTTTCGGCAAGGCGACCTGCCAGCCTTCGATAACCGAATCCAGGTTGAACCATTGGGGGGTCTGGTTCTGGTCGAATACCGAGCCATCCGGCAATCTGCCCACATAGCGTACCTGCACTTTGCCGCCCGCTTTTGGCTGTGCACCCGTGCCTGCCTGCAATTCGCTGTACAGCACACCTTCCGTTAGTTCGTGCACCCCATAACGCCCACGTTCATTAGCCATGAAACGCGTTTCGGCGGCCTGCAGCTTTTGCACAGCGGCGTCGCCTTCCTGGGTTTCATGCTGCTGCAGCACCGCCTGCATGCGTGCCTTGTCGAGTTTCAGGGGTTGCCCCTGATAGGACTGCTTCAGGCCTTCGACCAGTGCGTCCAGTTGCAAGCCCGGCATCTCCTGGCGCAGGCGCTCACCCAGGCTGGCACCCAGGCTGTAGGCCAAATCGTGGTCGTCGTTGTCGGCCAAGGCGAGGGGTGCCATCAGGCATAAGCCTAAAACAAGATATCGAGGCAACGCCTGACTCCCAAATACCAGCAATGATTAATTCAGCAACTACACTTTCACGCAGCTGCAAGATAACAACTTTGCCCAGGCATGCAACGCGGCGTAAACATTACGGTCAACATGCCCTAGCGGCGGTAGCAGCAGAAGCATAGTATGAGCCGCAATCTCGTCAGCCAGGAGGTAAACCATGTCGGCCAAAAAGAAGCCAGTAAGTACGCCGTTACACCTGCTCCAGCAACTTTCGGGCAGCTTGCTCGAACACTTGGAAGAGGCCTGCTCGCAAGCGCTGGCTGATGCGGAAAAACTGCTGGCGAAGTTGGAAAAGCAGCGTGGCAAGGCGCAGGAAAAACTGCACAACGGTCGCCTGAAACTGCAAGACGCGGCCAAGGCGGGTAAAGCCAAGGCGCAAAGCAAGGCGCAAAAAGCCATCGGTGAACTTGAAGAACTGCTCGAGTCTCTCAAGGAGCGTCAAACCCAGACGCGCTCTTACATTCAGCAACTCAAACGCGATGCTCAGGACAGCCTCAAGCTGGCTCAGGGTGTAGGCAAGGTACGCGAAGCTGCAGGCAAGGCCCTTGATCAACGTGCGGCCAAACCGGCTGCCAAGGCAACCGCTTCCGCCAAGCCTGCGGCCAAACCGGCTGCCAAGGCGACCGCTGCTGCCAAGCCTGCGGCCAAACCAGCTGCCAAGGCGACCGCTGCCGCCAAGCCTGCGGCCAAACCAGCTGCCAAGGCGACCGCTGCCGCCAAGCCTGCGGCCAAACCGGCTGCCAAGGCGACCGCTGCCGCCAAGCCTGCGGCCAAACCGGCTGCCAAGGCGACCGCTGCCGCCAAGCCTGCGGCCAAACCGGCTGCCAAGGCGACCGCTGCTGCCAAGCCTGCAGCCAAACCGGCTACCAAGGCGACCGCTGCTGCCAAGCCTGCAGCCAAACCGGCTACCAAGGCGACCGCTGCCGCCAAACCTGCGGCCAAGCCAGCTGCCAAGCCGGCCGCAAAACCAGCTGCCGCCAAGGCTCCTGCACGCACGGCCGCCAAACCCGCCGCCAAGCCTGCTGAAGCCAAACCCGCTACACCGGCCGCCACAACCAACTCGGTGAGCCCGCCTGCTGCTGCACCGTCGGCACCTGTGAGTACTCCGGCTCAGGTACCTTCGGCGTCCTGAAGCGCAGCCGCTGCGACGCGCAACTGAACTAGCGCGTCATGATGCAGGGCCTGGTCCGGTGCCAGCCGGGCCAGCCAGTCGTCCGCGGGCTCATGGGAGCCCACGGGCCACTGTTGCGAGCGTTCCTGCAAGCGCTCCAGCAAGGCTTTCTCAGCCTGCAACTCCAACCCCTTCACCTGCTCACGTAATGCCGCCAGTTGTGTATCACCCGATGCTGTGGCTCGCCATTCCTGGCGCAGGCTGCGCAGCGGGGCGACCACGTCACGCTGCCAGGGCTTGGCAAGTTCCTGCAGTGCTTGCGCACGTTCGCCCAGTACGGCCACACCACGTGCTTGCAGCCAGGTCGCGCACAGCAGCAGGCAGACATCGCCACCCAGTGCCTGCAATTCAAGGCAGGCGGCTTCCACGCCGGGCCTGGCATACAGGGCCAGGGCGTAATTCCACAGGTCGGTGTGCATGGTTCCACTCGCGCTATGGGCCGAGGAAGCTGGTAGACTCCGCGACCATCATGATCAGACTATCCAACCTCACTTTACAGCGTGGTCCGCAGCGCTTGCTAGAAGGCGCCGAGATGACCCTGCACGCCGGTCACAAGGCCGGCCTGATCGGCGCCAACGGCGCCGGAAAATCCAGCCTGTTCGCCTTGCTGCGCGGTGAGCTGTCGCCCGATGCCGGTGACTGCCAACTGCCCGGTGACTGGCGCATCGCCCACATGCGCCAAGAGGTCGACACCCTCGACCGCCTGGCTGTGGACTATGTGCTTGACGGCGACGTGCGCCTGCGCAAGGTCCAGGCCGAACTGGCCGCGGCCGAGCAGGCCCACGACGGCACCGCCCTGGCGCGCCTGCACAGTGAGCTGGAAAGCGCCGACGGCTATACCGCCGATGCCCGTGCGCGCAAGTTGCTGGCTGGGCTGGGCTTCACCAACGAACAGATGGACCGCCGTGTCGGCGATTTCTCTGGTGGCTGGCGGATGCGCCTGAACCTGGCCCAGGCACTGATGTGCCCGTCCGACCTGTTGCTGCTCGACGAGCCCACCAACCACCTCGACCTCGACGCGATCCTGTGGCTGGAAGACTGGCTCAAGGGCTACCCCGGCACGTTGTTGCTGATCTCCCACGACCGTGACTTCCTCGATGCCGTGGTCGACCATGTGCTGCACGTCGAGCAACGCAAGCTCAACTTGTACAAAGGCGGCTACACCGCCTTTGAGCGCACCCGTGCCGAGCGCTTGGCGCAGCAGCAGCAGGCCTACGAGAAGCAGCAAGCGCAGCGCGCGCACATGGAGAAGTACATTGCCCGCTTCAAGGCGCAAGCCACCAAGGCCCGCCAGGCGCAAAGCCGAATCAAGGCCCTGGAGCGCATGGAAGAGCTGTCGGCGGCGCATGTCGATTCGCCGTTCGACTTTGTCTTCCGTGAATCGCAGAAAATTTCCAGCCCGTTGCTGAGCCTTTCCGAAGGTCGCCTGGGTTATGGCGACAAGGCCATCCTCGACAAGGTCAAACTGCAGCTCACCCCAGGCGCACGTATTGGTCTGCTCGGGCCCAACGGCGCCGGCAAGTCGACCCTGATCAAGAACCTTGCAGGTGAGCTGGAGCCGTTGTCGGGCCGTCTGGTTCGTGGCGAGAACCTGGCTGTAGGCTACTTTGCCCAGCACCAGTTGGACTCGCTGGACGACAAGGCCAGCCCGCTGCTGCACCTGCAGCGCATCGCCCCTGCCGAGCGTGAGCAGACGCTGCGCGACTTCCTCGGCGGCTTCGATTTCCATGGTGCCCGCTGCGACGAGCCGGTGGTTAACTTCTCCGGTGGCGAAAAGGCCCGCCTGGCACTCGCGCTGATTGCCTGGGAGCGGCCAAACCTGCTGCTGCTTGACGAACCGACCAACCACCTGGACCTGGAAATGCGTCTGGCACTGACCATGGCCTTGCAGGAGTTTGCCGGTGCAGTGGTGGTGGTGTCCCACGACCGTCATTTGCTCAAGAGCACCACGGACGACTTCCTGCTGGTGGCCGACGGTAAGGTCGACACCTTCGACGGTGACCTGGAGGACTACAGCCGCTGGCTGGTCGAGTACCGCCAGCGCAGTGCGCCGGCCAGTACTGCACCGGCCAACCCGGACAAGACCGACAAGAAAGCCCAGCGCCAGGCTGCCGCAGCCTTGCGTCAGCAGTTGGCACCGCACAAGAAGGCTGCCGACAAGCTGGAAACCGAGCTCAACCAGGTGCACACGCAATTGGCCGAGATCGAGACCGCGCTGGGTGAAGGTGGCCTTTACGAGGCGGCGCGCAAGGACGAGTTGCGCGACCTGCTGGCGCGCCAGACCAAGCTCAAGCAACGCGAAGGCGAGCTGGAAGAGGCCTGGATGGAAGCGCTGGAAACCCTTGAAAGCATGCAGGCCGAACTCGAGGCGTTGTCCTGATGGAGGAACTGCGTTCGCTGCTGCCAGGGCAATGGATGGACACCTTCTGGCTGGGTTTGCAGATCCTCTTGATCCTGGCCGCGGCGTTCGTCCTGCAGCGCATCATTGCTCGCGGGTTGAGCCGCCTGGGCCAGCGTTACCCGTTACCGCCGGAGCTGCTGGTGCCCGTGCGCGGCGGCCTGCGCTGGCTGATCATGGGCAGCGCGCTGCTGTTCGTGCTGGAGCGCATGGGCGTTTCGGCAACCGTGTTGTGGACAGCACTTTCCGGCTTCGTAGCGGTAGCGGCGGTGGCCTTCTTCGCCATGTGGAGCGTGCTGTCCAACCTGTTGTGCGCGGTGTTGATTTTCACGGTCGGGCCGTTTCGCATCGGCGATGTGGTCGAGCTGGTCGACACCCTCGACAAGCCAGGCGTGAAAGGCCGGGTGATTGCTATCAACCTGCTGTTTACCACCCTGCTGGAAGTGCCCGAAGCGGGCGGGGCGCTGGTGCAGGTGCCCAATAGTCAGTTCTTCCAGAAGTCGGTGCGGCGCTGGCGCGGTGCCGAGGTACAGGCCCTGCACAAAGAAACAGCTGCCGAAGCGGACTGAACCTGTACTGGCCCCTTCGCGGGCACGCCCGCTCCCACAGGTATTCCACAGCGTCTGAAAATGCACTGTAGGTGTGGGAGCGGGTGTGCCCGCGAAGAGGCCAGGTCAGGCACCACAAATCCATCAGAAAGCACTGGTTATTTTTTCGCCAAAACCTTAGCTTAACGTTTTGCAACAAATGTTCGAGCGAGGTGTGTGATGTCGATGGAAGTTTGGTTAGGCTTCTTTGCCGCCTGCTGGGTGATCAGCCTTTCACCCGGTGCCGGGGCGATTGCCTCAATGTCCAGCGGCCTGCAGTACGGCTTCTGGCGTGGTTACTGGAACGCCCTGGGCCTGCAGCTGGGCCTGATCATGCAGATCGCCATCATCGCCGCCGGCGTCGGTGCCGTCCTGGCCGCCTCGGCCACGGCGTTCCAGGTCATCAAGTGGTTTGGCGTCGCCTACCTTGTGTACCTGGCCTACAAGCAGTGGCGTGCCCTGCCGATGGACATGAGCGATGAATCAGGCGTGCGCCCGATCGGCAAGCCGTTGAGCCTGGTGTTCCGTGGTTTCCTGGTCAACATCAGCAACCCCAAGGCGCTGGTGTTCATGCTGGCGGTGCTGCCGCAGTTTCTCAATCCCCATGCGCCGCTGCTGCCGCAATATGTGGCGATCACCGTGACCATGGTCACGGTCGACCTGCTGGTGATGGCGGGGTACACCGGGTTGGCTTCGCATGTGTTGCGCATGTTGCGCACCCCCAAACAGCAGAAGCGTTTGAACCGCACCTTTGCCGGGTTGTTCATTGGTGCAGCCACCTTCCTCGCGACCTTGCGCCGCGCGCCGGTCTGACAGGCCGCATACAGGCCATTCGCGGGCAAGCCCGCGATTGGCCCATCACTCTTTCTCCTTGTCCACCAAACCCTTCAGCAGATCTATCGGCAGCGGGAAGACGATGGTCGAGCTCTTGTCCCCGGCAATCGTCCCCAGCGTCTGCATATAGCGCAACTGCATCGCCCCCGGCTCCTTGCTCAGCATTTGTGCGGCTTGCATCAGTTTCTCCGACGCCTGCAGTTCACCCTCAGCATGAATCACCTTGGCCCGACGTTCGCGCTCGGCCTCGGCCTGGCGGGCGATGGCGCGTACCATCGACTCGTTCAGGTCAACGTGCTTGATCTCGACGTTGGCCACCTTGATGCCCCAGGCATCCGTCTGCGCGTCCAGCACCTGGCGGATGTCCAGGTTCAGTTGCTCGCGTTCTGCCAGCAGCTCATCCAGCTCGTGTTTGCCCAGCACCGCACGCAGGGTCGTCTGGGCCAGCTGGCTGGTTGCCACCAGAAAATCCTCAACCTGAATGATCGCTTTCTGCGGGTCGAGCACGCGAAAGTACAACACTGCGTTGACCTTGACCGAAACGTTGTCGCGGGTGATCACATCCTGCGGCGGCACATCCAGTACCACTGTGCGCAGGTCGACCCGCACCATTTGCTGGATCACCGGGATCAACAGGATCAGCCCCGGCCCTTTGACCTGCCAGAAGCGCCCCAGCTGGAACACCACGCCGCGCTCGTATTCGCGCAGGATGCGAAACGCCGACAGCACCAGCATGGCCAGCACAATCAGAACGGCGCCGAAACCGACTTGCATGAACATGGTTATTCTCCTTGCGTCGCTGGGGCGGCGGCGCTCACTTCCAGCATCACGCCATGGCGCGCGGTCACCCGTACGTTCTGGCCAGTTTGCAGCGGCGTTGCGCACTGCACTTGCCATTGCTCGCCCTGAGCCAGCACCACACCACAGAAGGGGTCGCTTGCCATCACCTGGGTGACGGTAACCAGGCTGCCGACCAGGCCGGCGTCGCCGCTGACCAGTGCCCGTCGGCGGGCCTTGAGGGCCATGCCCAGCACGCCACCGATCAGGAGTGCCGAGAGCAGCGCCAAGGTGCCGATCAAGGCCAGCGGGATGCCGAAACCGGGGGCGTCGGTGTCGATCAGGATCAACGCGCCGACCACAAAGGCAACGATGCCGCCGAAGCCGACCACGCCGAAACTGGGCAAGAAGGCTTCGGCGATCATGAAGGTGATGCCAAGCAGGATCAGCGCCACCCCGGCAAAACTCACCGGCAATAGCTGCAGCGCATACAGCGCCAGCAGCAGGCAGATACCACCTACCACACCGCCCACCGCAGAGCCGGGGTTCATGAATTCGAACAACAGGCCGTAAACGCCGATCATGATCAGGATCAGCGCTACGCTGGGGTTGGTGATTACCGCCAGAACCCGTGTGCGCCAGTCCGGCAGGTGCTCGACCACGCTGGCGCCTGCGGTCTGTAACTGGCGTGGCTGGCCGGCCACCTGGAGCGTTTTGCCGTCGAGCTCGCGCAGCAGGTCAGGCAGGTCATCGGCCACCTGATCGATCACGTTCAGCCGCAAGGCCTCGTTTGCGGACAGGCTGACCGCCTCGCGCACGGCCTTCTCCGCCCAGTCGGCGTTGCGGCCGCGCATCTGCGCCAGGCCACGGATGTAGGCGGCGGCGTCGTTGATCTGTTTGCGTGCAAGGGTTTCATCGTCGCCGCCTTTTGCCTTGTCATCAGTGGGCGTGCCAGGCGAGCCGCCGATCCGCACGGGCGTGGCGGCGCCCAGGTTGGTCCCGGGCGCCATCGCTGCAATATGGCTGGCGTAGAGAATATAGGTGCCGGCGCTGGCGGCGCGGGCGCCGCTGGGGGCAACGTAGCTGGCGACGGGTACGGAGCTGGCGAGAATCGCCTTGATCATCTGGCGCATGGCACTGTCCAGCCCGCCCGGGGTATCCATGCGGATAACCACCAGTTGCGCGCCTTGCGCCTGGGCCTGGCCGAGGCTGCGCACCAGGTAGTCGGCGCTGGCCGGGCCGATGGCGTCGTCAATGCCCAGCACCCACACCGCGCCGGGCGCTGCCTGGCCACCTGGCGTGATGCCAAGCAACAACAGTAGCAACAGCCAACGCCAGCAGCGGGCGATCACCTGTCGTCACCTCATTTGCGCGTATTACACAAGTTTAGCCCCGCCCACCCGTACCCGGCCTAAAATTGAAGATTGGGGGGCGAAACCGGAGGTGCATCATGCGTATGGCAAAGACTCTGCAGGCCCGCCTGGACAAGGCCAACTGCGACTACGACATCATTCCCCACCCACATTCGGCCACCAGCCTGGAGTCGGCCCGAACGGCCGGCGTGCCCGCCGAGCGGGTCGCCAAGTCGGTGATGCTCGATGACCGTCATGGCAACTACATCATGGCCGTGCTACCGGCCAACCGGCACCTGGACATGACCAAGGTGCGTATGTCCGGGGCCTGGCATCTGACCCGTGAAAGTGGTCTGCCGAGCCTGTTCAATGACTGCGAACGCGGTGCCGTGCCGGCCCTTGGCGATGCTTACCAGATAAAAATGCTGCTCGACCCGAGTCTTACCCGCCAAGGCGATGTCTACCTGGAGGCGGGTGACCACGATCACCTGATTCACATGAGCATGGAGCAGTACATGAAACTGGTGCCGCACGCCGAAGTGCGCGAGCTGTGCTGATGTTTTCAAACCAATGCCAGGCGTGCGTCGTGGACGGCTTGCCTGGCGCTAAGGAGGAACCATGGAAGCGCCGATCCATCCCTTTGCCGACCTGTTCAAGCAGTTGGGCTTGCCCGACGATCCCACGAGTATCGATCAGTTCATCAGCAGCCATTCCCCGCTGAAGAACGAAATAAAGCTGGTGGATGCGCCGTTCTGGACCGACTCACAGCGTGCATTTCTCCAGGACATCATCATTGAAGATTCCGATTGGGCCGTGCCCTTCGATCAACTCAACGAAGCCTTGCGCCGCCCCCGAAAATAAAGCGCCGAGCGGCACCTGACGAGTGATCGGCCGTTGCTATGCTCAGGAAAACAATAAGGGGATAGCGCGATGAAAGATCCCTACGCACCAGGTTTCTGGTGTTCCGTGACGATCCTGGGCACCCTGACGGCCAGTTACTTCTATGGCATCAGGCAGACGCAACAGATGAACCAGGCCGTTCATTTCCTGTATGCCGCTGCCGCAGTCACTGTAGCGGTTGCACTGCTGGCGCTGACATGGATCGCCTGGCAGCAGTTGCGCCTGAACAAGCGCGAAGTGGTGCAGGGGCGAACGTTGCTGACCATCTGGAACACCAAGGTTGCGCTACGCCGCGTCGAGACGGTTTTCGACCGTTATTTCTGGGGCAGCTACTGGCATTCGGGGCGTACCTTCGAAGAGGTCATGGGCGAGCTCAGGGGCACTCCGCTGGAGCAGAGCCTGGATGCGCTGAAGCGCCAGTGCCGGGTGCTCGACCGCGAAATCCATGACCGCCATCACCACTGGCTGGCCAATGCTCGCGACCTGTCCAGCGTGGCACAGGCGATGGCCCGTGAACGCTACCAGCTGGACCTCGGCGAGCCCACGCACAGCGGCCACGGCAATACGGCAGTGCTCAACCGTGACCTGGAAGTGCTGGTGTACACCTGGTCGGCGCGCTTGCGTAGCTTCGACCATCAGCTGGACGAACTGGAGCGCGCCTACCATTGAGGCGCTTCATTCGCCGCGGATGTACTGCTCCATTTGCTTGATCAGGCTCGCCTGTTCGTCAATGGTTTCCTTGACCAGGTCGCCGATCGACAGAAGGCCGAGCAATCTGCCGTTGTCGACCACCGGCAGGTGACGCAGGTGCCGGTCGGTCATCAGGTTCATGCAGAAATCGAGCTTTTGCTTGGGATCCACAGTGACTACCGGTGCGCTCATGATTTCGCGTACCGGCGTAGCGGCGGAAGAGCGGCCCTTGAGGACCAGTTTGCGCGCGTAGTCCCGCTCACTGACGATGCCCACTACCTGGCCACCCTCGACCACGGGCAGCGCACCGATGTTTTTCTCCGCCAGCAGTTTCAGGGCGTCGAGCACCGAGTCATCCGGGCCGATGGTGTACACGGTCTGGTGCTGGGACTTGGTCTTGAGGATTTGTTCGACGGTCTTCATACGGGCCTCTGCGGGTGAAAAAAGCACTGTCTCGGAGTAACTAAAGCATCCGGTACGGCGCTCTGCACGGCAATGCAGGAAACGGCATGGAGGCGATTGAAAAACGTCATGGCTGTTCGCTTGTAGCGGCCTTTTCGCGGCTAAAGCCGCGAAAAGGCCGGTACTGCCCATCAAAGCTTCGGCATCTGCCCGATCCGCGCCACCATTTCGCTCACCACCTGCAAGTCCAGCATGAACTGCTCCACGGTCTTGAACTCGTTGTCGTTGTGCCCGGTGTACTTCACGTCCGGCATGGCCAGGCCAAATTGCACACCGTTGGGAAGATCGTGCACCGAAGTCGCGCCGGCCGAGGTACCGAACTCATGCTTCATACCCAGGTTCTCGGTGGCCACAGCGAGCAGGGCCTTGACCCATTCGCCTTCAGGGTTGCGGTACATCGGCTCGTCCAGGCTGAAGTCGAACGCCACCGAGGTGTTGCTTTGCCGGGTCCATTTGCCCAGTTTGTCGGCCAGTTCGTCCTTGATCGTGGCGATCGGCTTCCCCTTGGGAATGCGCAGATTCACCGCAAGTTTCAAGCCTTTGTCATCCACCCCGACAAAAGTCAGCGAGGTGGTCAGCGGGCCCATGAACGGGTCCTTGAAGGCCACGCCTAGCGTGTTACCCAGGTAGTCCAGGCCCCAGTTTTCGGCGGCGTAGCGGGCCGCGTCGGTAAAGTGGTTGTGCTTGAGCGACACCTGCTGGCCGAGGCCATTGATGAAGTCGAGCATACGCGCCACCGGGTTGATGCCGGATTCCGGCTCCGAAGAGTGTGCGGAAACACCGGTCACGGTGAGCAAGACTTGCTTGCCGTCGGCCTTGGCGTCGATGCTGAAGTCGCTTCCATGCTGCTTCACATATCTGGCGCCGGCTTGCTGCAGGTGCTTGGCCAGCTGTGCCGGGTTGTCAGAAATCAGGGTCGCAACCGAAGTTGTCGGGATCTGGTTGGTGGCCAGGCCACCGGTCAGGTTGACGATCTCGGCACCCTTGCCGCTGGCTGGGCGTTTGGTGAAGCTGGCCATGACCGTGCCGTAGCCTTTCTCGGCAATCACTACGGGGTAGCCGCCGTCGAGGGCCAGGTTGTAATCGGGCGTAGGGTTGCGCTCAAAGTAGTAGGGGATGGCATCACCGCTGGTTTCTTCGGTGGTGTCGATCAGCAGCTTGAACTGCCGGGCGAGCGGCAGGTTTTCGTCCTTGGCCACTTTCAGTGCGTACATCGCCACCACGATGCCGTTCTTGTCGTCTTCGGTGCCGCGGCCGTACATGCGGTCACCCACCAGGGTGACCTTGAACGGGTCCAGGCGCGTACCGTCGGCCAGCTTCCAGTTGTCCGGGTTGACCGGCACGACGTCAGCGTGGGCATGGATGCCGATCACTTCCTTCCCGCTGCCCAGCGAGATCTCGTACACCCGGTTGTCGATGTTGCGGAAGGCCAGGCCGAAGCGGTCGGCCAAGGCCTTGATCTTGTCGGCGATCTTGAGGAATTCAGGGTTTTCGTACTGCGGTGTACCCTCGACATTGAAGGTGGGGATGGCTACCAGTTCGCGCAGGGTTTCGGTAGCGGCTTTGCCGTACTTGATGCGGGTATACAGGCCGAGCAGGCGGTTGATCTCGTCTTGTTGCCCGGCGGCCAATGGCTTGTTGGCCAGGTAGGCGTCGACGGTTGCCTCGAGGTTGTCGGCCTTGCCCAGGTCGCTGCCTTTGAGCTTGCCGAGGAATTGCCTGAAATCGCTTGGGTCGCTGCCGTCGAAGGCTTTGACGATAGCTGCGGACTGCTGCTGGGTGAGGTTGGCTTGGGCAGGCTGAGTGAACAGGCCAATGCCGGCCAGCAGCAGGGTGGTGGCGGTGAGTTTTTTCAACTGCATGGTTGTGCGCATTCCTTTGCCAATCATTGTTATGGGTTACCCGTTCGGAGAACGGGAAGACGCCCACGCTAACATCAATGACCCGTGGCACGGGAGTACCAGAAAGGTGACATGGCGCACAAACGAAAAAGCCCCGGGCTCAGGCCCAGGGCTTTCTTGATATGGCGCACTCGGCGGGATTCGAACCCACGACCCCTGCCTTCGGAGGGCAGTACTCTATCCAGCTGAGCTACGAGTGCAACGCGCACGCATGATACCCATCTGTATCGTTGACGTCCATCGCCTTGATCTGTAGCTGTTTTTACCGTGTTGGCTGTGCAGATCCCCGGGGCCGGATACACGACAATACCGATCAAACTGTCGGCCAGGGTGGAACCGGCCGTAACTGGACCCGCGTCAATGCCGTCGACTACGCTGCCGATGGCGACAGCATCATCGTTTCAGCCCACCATCAGGGTGTGTTGAACATTGGCTTTGACAAGCAGTGAAACGATTTTTGGCGTCGCCCCGAGTCCGGCCGCCGCATCGTCTACCCTTCAGCGGCCATTCTGCGGGCGATTTCAGATGGGCTGTTCAACCATTCGTTCTTTTTTTCGAACAGCCTATTGTCCAACACCCCAGCAGCCGCTTAGCATTCGTTTGAGATTTCAAACGCTCGATGCCCTGCCTTGGGCGCTTTTCAACAATCAACAATTCGGGAAGCCGACATGCAGCTCAAAGACGCTCAGTTGTTCCGCCAGCAAGCCTATATCAATGGTGAGTGGCTGGATGCGGACAACGGCCAGACCATCAAGGTGACCAACCCGGCCACCGGCGAAGTCATCGGTACCGTGCCGAAGATGGGCACCGCGGAAACTCGCCGTGCCATCGAAGCCGCCGACAAGGCCCTGCCGGCCTGGCGTGCCCTGACTGCGAAAGAGCGCTCGGCCAAGCTGCGTCGCTGGTTCGAACTGATGATCGAGAACCAGGACGACCTGGCTCGCTTGATGACCACCGAACAGGGCAAGCCGCTGGCCGAAGCCAAGGGCGAAATCGCCTACGCGGCCTCGTTCATCGAGTGGTTCGCCGAAGAAGCCAAGCGCATCTACGGTGACACCATCCCAGGCCACCAGCCAGACAAGCGCCTGATTGTCATCAAGCAGCCAATCGGCGTTACCGCGGCCATCACCCCGTGGAACTTCCCGGCCGCCATGATCACCCGTAAAGCCGGCCCGGCCCTGGCCGCTGGCTGCACCATGGTCCTCAAGCCGGCTTCGCAAACCCCATACTCCGCTCTGGCCCTGGTCGAGCTGGCCCACCGTGCCGGCATCCCGGCTGGCGTGCTGAGTGTGGTTACCGGCAGCGCCGGCGAAGTTGGCGGCGAACTGACCGGCAACTCCCTGGTACGCAAGCTGTCCTTCACCGGCTCGACCGAAATCGGTCGCCAGCTGATGGAAGAATGCGCCAAGGACATCAAGAAGGTTTCCCTGGAGCTGGGTGGCAACGCCCCGTTCATCGTGTTCGACGACGCCGACCTGGACAAGGCGGTCGAGGGCGCAATCATCTCCAAGTACCGTAACAACGGCCAGACCTGCGTCTGCGCCAACCGTATCTACGTGCAGGACGGCGTCTACGACGCGTTCGCCCAGAAGCTGGCCGCTGCAGTTGCCAAGCTGAAGATCGGTAACGGCCTGGAAGAAGGCACCACCACTGGCCCACTGATCGACGGCAAGGCTGTCGCCAAGGTCCAGGAACACATCGAGGACGCCGTCAGCAAAGGCGCCAAAGTGCTGTCCGGTGGCAAGCTGATCGAAGGCAACTTCTTCGAGCCGACCATCCTGGTTGACGTACCGAAGACCGCTGCTGTCGCCAAGGAAGAGACGTTCGGCCCACTGGCGCCGCTGTTCCGCTTCAAAGACGAAGCCGAAGTCATCGCCATGTCCAACGACACCGAGTTCGGCTTGGCCTCGTACTTCTACGCCCGTGACATGAGCCGTGTGTTCCGTGTCGCCGAAGCCCTGGAGTACGGCATGGTGGGTATCAACACCGGCCTGATCTCCAACGAAGTGGCGCCGTTCGGTGGTATCAAGGCTTCGGGCCTGGGCCGCGAAGGTTCCAAGTACGGTATCGAGGACTACCTCGAAATCAAATACCTGTGCATCAGCGTCTGATAGCACGGTAAAGGCTTTACCTCTGCCAGCGGGGCGCGAGAGCGACGTCTCGCTGGCCTTTTTTACATTGCAGTACCTGGTGGCCAGGGCGTTCACGACAGTCGATCAACGAATACTGTTCGCGAGCACTCCCAGCCGCCCCCGAATAAAAGCGCCATTCCTGTCGGCGCAATGAGGGCATTATGAGCAAAACCAACGAATCCTTGATGCAACGTCGTGTAGCTGCCGTCCCACGTGGCGTCGGCCAGATCCACCCGATCTTCGTCGACACCGCGAAGAACTCGACCGTGATCGACGTTGAAGGCCGCGAACTGATCGACTTCGCCGGCGGCATCGCAGTACTGAACACCGGCCACCTGCACCCGAAAGTGGTTGCAGCCGTGCAAGAGCAGCTGACCAAGGTCAGCCACACCTGCTTCCAGGTGCTGGCTTACGAGCCCTACGTAGAGCTGTGCGAAAAGATCAACAAGCTGGTCCCAGGCGACTTCGACAAGAAGACCCTGCTGGTCACCACCGGCTCCGAAGCCGTTGAAAACGCCGTCAAGATCGCCCGTGCTGCCACTGGCCGCGCTGGCGTCATCGCCTTCACCGGCGGTTATCACGGCCGTACCATGATGACCCTGGGCCTGACCGGCAAGGTCGTGCCGTACTCCGCTGGCATGGGCCTGATGCCAGGCGGCATCTTCCGCGCCCTGTTCCCGAGCGAACTGCACGGTATCAGCGTTGACGACGCCATCGCCTCGGTCGAGCGCATCTTCAAGAACGACGCCGAGCCGCGCGACATCGCCGCGATCATCCTCGAGCCAGTACAAGGCGAAGGCGGCTTCCTGCCAGCGCCGAAAGAGCTGATGAAACGCCTGCGCGCCCTGTGCGACCAGCACGGCATCCTGCTGATCGCCGACGAAGTACAAACTGGCGCTGGCCGTACCGGCACCTTCTTCGCCATGGAACAGATGGGCGTTGCGCCTGACCTGACCACCTTCGCCAAATCCATCGCTGGCGGCTTCCCGCTGGCCGGTGTGTGCGGCAAGGCCGAATACATGGACGCCATCGCTCCTGGCGGCCTGGGCGGTACCTACGCGGGTTCGCCGATCGCTTGCGCCGCAGCCCTGGCCGTGATCGAAGTGTTCGAAGAAGAAAAACTGCTGGACCGCAGCAAGGCTGTGGGTGAGCGCCTGACCGCCGGCCTGCGCGAAATCCAGAAGAAGTACCCGATCATCGGCGACGTCCGTGGTCTGGGCTCGATGATTGCAGTCGAAGTCTTCGAGAAAGGCACTCACACCCCGAACGCTGCTGCTGTTGGCCAGGTTGTCGCCAAGGCTCGTGAAAAGGGTCTGATCCTGCTGTCTTGCGGCACCTACGGCAACGTCCTGCGTATTCTGGTTCCGCTGACCGCCGAAGACGCGCTGCTGGACAAAGGCCTGGCCATCATCGAAGAGTGCTTCGCTGAAATCGCCTGATGTGACGCGCTTCAGAAAAAACCCGCCTCGGCGGGTTTTTTTATGCCCAGATAAGCCATGTGGCGCTATGGTTATCGGAGGATTGGCTTTGGAAGCTGCGACGGACTGTGTGTCAGGGTATTCAGGAGTAGTTGGTGATGAGCGCTGCAGCCCCCACCCCACCAAGCGTACTGATTGTCGAAGGCGATCCTTGGGTACGGGACATGCTCAGCGAGATGCTGCTCAGCGTGCGCTGTGACGCCCGCCTGCAGGTATGCGCTGACGGCGCGCAGGCGCTCAGTGCCCTGTCCAGCAAGCCGGACCTGATCATCGCTGCCCGCGAGCTGGCCGGTGTCGACGGCCTCGACCTGCTGCGCAAGGTGCGCGCCAAAGGGCCAGGGGTGCCGTTCATTCTCATGAGTAACCGCAATGACAGCGCCAGTGTGCGCGAAGCGCTGCCCCTGCACCCCACGGCTTACCTGAGCAAGCCACTGAACCTGGATAACCTGCGCAAGCGCCTGCAAGAGTTGCTGCTGGCCGTTGGCGAGGAGATTGCCTGCCCGGTACCGGCGTTGCAGGCGGGAGCCAGCCTGCCAGCCTACCTTGAGCAGCGCCGCGCTACCGCCGATGGCGGGCCGCTGCTGGCCGATGTGCAGGTAGCGATCAATCGAGCGCTAAACCCTCAGGGCCTGAACCTCAGGGTGCTCGAAGAGGAGGTGCGTAACGACCCGCAGGTGACGGCGGTGCTGATCGCTGCCGCCAATAGTGCGGCATTGCACCGTGAAGCCCCGGTGCAGACGTTGCTGCAGGCCCTGAACAAGCTTGGCAGTACCCAAAGCATGAACCTGATCCTGGGCATGACCCTCAAGCGCAGCGCACGCCTCAGCGACCCACTGTTGGCAGAGCACGCAGCCCGTTACTGGGACCTGTCACTGCACACTGCCGAATATGGCCGCACCTTGGCGCGCATGCTCGAACTGGACGAGGGCCGTTGTTATTGCGCGGGCTTGCTGCATTGCCTGGGCGACCTGGCGGTGTTGCGCTGCCTGCAAGAGTGGCGGTTGGCCGGGGGAGACCTGGACGAGCGCAATGTGCAGCAATCGCTGGAAGAGTTTGGTGCGGCGTTCGGCTCGGCGCTGCGTACTCGCTGGCGTTTGCCGCTGGCACTGCGCGAGTTGATCGCTGCGATCTACCAGTTGGGCGGTGGCGTTTACTCGCGGGAGATCCTGGCCATGAACCTGGCTGGGCAGTTGTCGCGGCTGCCGGCTGGGCAGGGGCTGGAGAAGGTGGCCAGCGGCAAGACGGCCCGCCTGCTCAAGCTTGGCCTGCCGGAGCTGAGGCGGTTGCGCAAAGAGGAGAACCCGGAAGTAAAACCGCAGGAAGAACCGCCGGTGGCTGGGGCCGAGGTTTCCAGCTGAGATTCGGGGGCCGCATTGCGGCCCTTCGCGGGCTTGCCCGCTCCCACAGGTGTGGCGCCGGGCCCGCGAATACCGGCCAAAGCCGGTGCCCTTGCCGCCTGATCAGCCGCGGACTATCTGGTTCTTGCCCTGCCGCTTGGCCTGGTACATTGCCGCATCGGCCCGCGCATACAGGCTGTCCAGCGCCACATCCTCATCGGTCAGCTCGGTCAGCCCCTGGCTCACCGTCACCCCGTACGTCTGCTGGTCATGGCTGAAGCTCAAGTGCTGAATCTGCCGTTGCAAGCGCTCGGCAATCTGCTCCGCGACCTGGGCGTTGCAGCCCGGAAACACCGCCGCAAATTCTTCGCCGCCAATGCGTCCGAACAGGTCGCCCCGGCGTAGCACGGCCTTGCCGCTGTCGGCGATGTGTTGCAGCACCTGGTCGCCTTCCTGGTGGCCATAGCTGTCATTGATGCGTTTGAAGTCGTCGATATCCAACAGCAGGAAAGCCAGCGGTGTACCGTCCTCGCGTGCACTGTCGAAGGCTTGCTGGGCACATTCGAAAAAGTGCCTGCGGTTACTGCTCTGGGTCAGCACGTCGGTGGTGGCCAGGCGCTGCAGTTCGCCTTCAAGCTGCTTCTTCTCGGTGATGTCTTCGGCGATACCGACAATGATTACCCGGTCGCCATCGTGCTGCTGGTTGATGTAGCACTTGTCGCTCAGCCAGCGCAGTTGCCCATCGGCATTGAGGATGCGGTACTCGCGGTCTTCCACCGCCCCCTTGAGCAGTACCTGGGCCAGGCTACGTTCGGCGAACTCGAGGTCGTCGGGGTAGATGCTGTCACGCCATTCGTTGTAGTCAGCCAGCACCAGGCTGACCGGGCGGCCGAAGATGCGCTCGTAGGCTGGGCTCACGTACAGCACCTGACGGGTTTCCCAGTCGAAGGCCCAAAGCACTGCGTTGACGCTGTCGAGCAACGAGCTGAACAGCTGATCACGCTCACTCAGGCGGGCAACCTCACCTTGGGCGTGGAGCAACGCCAGTAAAGTCTGGGCGGCTTCGGGAGGAGGGGTGCCGGGGAAAATCGTTGGAATGTTCTTGGCCATGTGCACGGAGCAGGTCTCAACGTGAAAGCGTGCGGCCAACATCCGGCCCGCCACGCAGGCGATATTCCGGATTCGAGTGGAGAGGCGGGGGCGAAGTTCCGAACGGCACGCCCCGTTGCGGGGCGTGCCGATCAACGGCGGTCAGGCGCCGGTCGGGCGCAGTGAGTAAGTCTTGAGTTGTGCTGCGAAGTCGCGCAGTGCCTGGATGCCGCTGGTTTCGGCCTCGTGTACCCAGTCTTTCATGGCTGCCAGCATGTCGTGGCCGTTGGCACTGGTGCGCGCCCAGATCTGCTGCAGGGCCAGGCGCTTTTCGTAGATGGTTTTCAGTGCCTGGCTGTGCGCGAGCATGGACTCGATGCGCACGTGGTGGCGGTCCTCCAGCAGGCTGGTTTCGCGCGAGAGCAGCCGTTTGGCACGGCGGAAGCGGTGACGCACCGAGGCGTCGACACGGGCCAGTTCCTGTTTCACCAGCGGGCCGATCACCAGCTTGCGGTACTGGGCCATGATCTGGAAGCGGTTGTTGAGGATGGCCATGGCGGTGTCCATGTCCAGGCTGGCCTTGCCGGCCACCCGGTGGGCGATGGGCGCCACGCGCTGCACCTTGGCCAGACGCAGCAGGCAGAACAAGCGGATCCACGCCCAGCCCATGTCGAACTCCCAGCGTTTGACCGAGAGCTTGGCCGAGTTGGGGTAGGTGTGGTGGTTATTGTGCAGTTCTTCACCGCCGATGATGATGCCCCAGGGCACCAGGTTGGTGGCGGCGTCGCGGCATTCGAAGTTGCGATAGCCCAGGGCATGGCCCAGGCCGTTGACCACACCGGCGGCCCAGAACGGAATCCACATCATCTGCACCGCCCAGATGGTGATGCCCAGGGTGCCGAACAGCAGCAGGTCGATCACCGCCATCAGTGCGATGCCGCCCAGTTTGTAACGCGAGTACAGGTTGCGCTCAATCCAGTCATCCGGGCAGTTCTTGCCATAGATGCGCAGGGTTTCGGGGTTGCGTGCCTCTTCACGGTACAGCTCGGCACCTTTGCGCAGCACCGTGCCCAGGCCCTTGTACACCGGGCTGTGCGGGTCGTCGGGGGTTTCGCACTTGGCGTGGTGCTTGCGGTGGACGGCGGTCCACTCACGGGTGTTCTGCGCCGTGGTCAGCCACAGCCAGAAGCGGAAGAAGTGCTTGAGCGCGCCGTTGAGCTCCAGGGCCCGGTGCGCGGAGTAGCGATGCAGGTAGACCGTGACGCTGACAATGGTCACGTGGGTCATCAACAGAGTGATGCCGACCAGTTGCCAGGCCGACAGGTCGAGCAGGCCGTTATACCACATAGGTGCAAATACCCTCGAAATGCAGGGGGAAGGGCTGATTATCCCTTGGCGGGGAAATAAAACCAGTCAACCGTTGAGATAGGAGGTCACGACATGTTTCAGCCTTTATAATGCCCGCTCCTTTTTGATGGCCTTTCCCACCCGACATGTCTGTTTCCGTTCGCGACGCCTTGCGCATGGCTGCGCTGTATGTGGTGCTCTCGATCCTCTGGCTTGCGCTGGCAGAGGTGATGCTGCACAGCATGACTGACGACCCCTTGGCATTGACTGTGGGGCGGCAGATCAACGTGGTGGTCTGGGTGCTGCTCAGTGCCTTGCTGATCTACGTGTCGCGCGTGCGCCTGCTCAATTTCATCGGCCATGGCGCGCGTTTGCGTTGCGAAGACCGTGAACGGCTGCGCATGGCTGCCGCGGTGTTCGACAGTACCCTCGAGGGTGTGCTGGTGACCGACCGCCAAGGCCTGATCGTGCACGTCAATCGTGCCTTCATGCGCATCACCGGCTACCAGCAGGATGAGGTCATCGGCCAGCGCCCGAGCAAGTTCAAGTCGGGCCGCCATGGCCTGGCCTTCTACCAAGAAATTTTTGCCACCCTGGCCGAGAAGGGCGAGTGGAGCGGTGAAATCTGGAACCGGCGCAAAAGCGGGGAAATCTACCCGCAGTGGCAGACCATTTGCGCCATTCGTGATGACGAAGGTGAGCTCAGCCATTACGTGGCGGTGTTCAGTGATATCAGCGCCATCAAGCATTCGGAACAAGAGCTTGCCTACCTCGCCCACCACGACCCGCTGACCGGCCTGCCCAACCGCCTGCTGTTTACCGACCGGGTGGAGCAGGCATTGGCGGCGGCGCAGGCCAACAAGCGCGGTTGCGCCCTGTTGCTGCTGGACCTGGATCATTTCCAGAGCATAAACGACGGCCTGGGCCATACCATTGGCGACCAGTTGCTGAAGCTGGTAGGCGAGCGTCTGGGAGATGTGTTGGGTAACGGCATGACCCTGGCGCGTCTGGGCGGCGACGAGTTCGGCGTGCTGGCCGAAAACTGCCAGCAGGTTGGCCAGGCGGGCAAGCTGGCGCAGTGCATCATCGAGCGCATGCGTGAGCCGTTTCAGTTCGAGGGTAATCGTCTGTTCATCAGCGCCAGCGTCGGAATCAGCCTGTTCCCCAGCGATGCCTTGAGTGCCGAGCAGTTGCTGCGCAATGCCGACTCGGCGTTGTACAAGGCCAAAAGCAACGGTCGGGCCTGTTATGCGCTGTACACCGAAGAGCTGACCGCCCACGCCCAGCATCGGGTCGAGACCGCCGCCGAATTGCGTCGGGCCCTGGAGCAGGATGAACTGCGGGTGTACTTTCAGCCGGTACACGACTTGGCGACGGGCCGGCAGGTCGGGGTCGAGGCGTTGGTGCGCTGGCAGCACCCCGGGCGCGGCCTGGTACCGCCGAGTGAGTTCATCCCGATTGCCGAACGCACCGGCCTGATTGCCGAGATCGATACCTGGGTGCTGCAGCAGGCCTGTCGGCAAATGGTGCAGTGGCAGGCTGAAGGCCGGCAGCTGGCATTTGTTGGGGTGAACATCTCCAGTCGCCTGTTTGGCCAGCATGAGCTGTATCGGCAGGTAGCCGAAGTGCTGCACGACACCGGCCTGGCCCCGGCCTTGCTGGAACTGGAAGTGACCGAAAGCGCGGTGATGGAAGACCCTGAGGTGGCGCTGGAGCAACTGCACCGCTTGCGCGAACTGGGGGTGACCCTGGCCATCGACGACTTTGGCACGGGGTATTCGTCACTGCTGCGGCTCAAGCGTTTGCCGGTGCAGAAACTGAAAATAGACCAAGGGTTTGTGGCTGGGTTGCCAGTGGATGAAGACGACATCGCCATTGTGCGGGTGATCATCGCCTTGGCCCGTAGCATGGGTATGCAGGTGCATGCCGAGGGCATCGAGCAGGCGGAACAGGCCAGCTTCCTGTTGCAGGAGGAGTGCCAGTTGGGGCAAGGGTACTGGTTCGGGCGGCCAGTGCCGGCTGCGGATCTTCGCTGGGATTGAGACCGGGCTGCAAAGCAGCCCTGGATTTCAGCGCTTGTTCAAACCCTTCGCCAGGCGGTCCCCGCCCAGCTGGATCAACGCCACTAACGCTACCAGCATGGCGATCACGGTCAGCATGATCTGGCTGTCGAAACGTTGGTAGCCATACCGATAGGCGATATCCCCCAGCCCGCCGGCACCAATCGCCCCGGCCATCGCCGACGAGTTGATCAAGGTCACCAAGGTAATGGTGAAGCCCCCGACGATCCCCGGCAGCGCCTCGGGCAACAGTACATGCCAGACGATGTGCCAGCGCCGGCAGCCCATGGCCTGTGCGGCTTCCACCAGACCATGGTCGACCTCACGCAGGCTGACCTCGGCAATCCGCGCAAAGAACGGTGTGGCGGCAATGGTCAGCGGCACCACTGCCGCCCACACACCATAAGTGGTACCCACCACCAGGCGGGTGAAAGGAATCAGCGCAACCATCAGGATCAGAAACGGAATCGAGCGGAACAGGTTGACGAAGGCGCCCAGCACCCGGTTCAGCAGCCGCGCCTCGAAGATCCCACCCTTGTCGCTGGTGACCAGCAGCACCGCCATGGGTACACCCACCAGCAGGGCGATCAGTGACGAAACCCCAACCATCAGCAGCGTATCAAGCAAGCCTTCCAGCAGGCGATCAAACCACATGGCCCAATACCTCCACGTCCTCGGCCCAACGGCGGGCACGTTCCAGCAATTGATGGGTGTCGTGCGGCGAGTGTTGCACCGAGAGGATGAGTTGCCCCAAGGCATGGTCGCCGATGGTTTCCACGCCGCCCTGCAGCAGACGCACACGCCCGCCCAGGTCGTTGAACAGGGCAGACAGCTCTGGCTCGCCAAGCACCGTCAGTTTCAGCACTACGGCGCTGTTGCCGCTCGCCGGGTGGGCCTGGAGGCTGGCTTGAAGTGCGGCGGGTAGCTTGGCCTGCAAAGGGGCGAGCAGGGTGCGGGTAACCTCGTGACGAGGTGAACCAAACACCCGCCAGACCTCGCCCTGCTCGACCACTGCGCCGCGTTCCAGCACCACAACCCGGTGGCAGATGTCGCGAATCACCGCCATTTCGTGGGTGATCAGCACGATGGTCAGCCCCAGGCGCTGGTTGATATCGCGCAGCAGCTCCAGGATCGAGGCGGTGGTTTCCGGGTCCAGCGCCGAGGTGGCCTCGTCGCACAGCAGGATCTCGGGGGTGTGCACCAGTGCCCGGGCAATGCCCACGCGCTGTTTCTGCCCGCCGGACAGTTGTGCCGGGTACACGTGATGTTTTTCCTGCAGGCCGACCAGTTCCAGCAACTCGCGCACCTTGCGCTGGCGTTCGGCTTTTGCCACGCCGGCGACTTTCAACGGCAACTCGACGTTCTGCCACACGGTCTTGGCCGACATCAGGTTGAAGTGCTGGAAGATCATGCCGATGCGCCGGCGAAGGGCCACAAGCTGGTCCTCATTGAAAGGCGCGATATCCACCTGGTCGATCAATACGCGGCCCTGGCTGGGTTGCTCCAGGCGGTTGATGGTGCGCAGCAGTGATGACTTACCGGCGCCGCTGCGGCCGATGATGCCGAAGATCTCGCCATGGCGGATGTTCAAGTCAATGCCTTGCAAGGCCGGTTGCGCCTGGCCCGGGTAGGTCTTGCCCAGGCCGATGAAGCGCACGTGGGCTTCATTGACCTCGGGGCGCAGGGCCTGTTCCCTGGCCATAGGCGGCAGTGCTTGGGGTGTAGGCGCCCTGAGCGCGCTGGCCTGGCTCATGTCAGCCTTCCCAGCCGGCTTGGTAGAGCTTGCCGTGAGCGTTGTTCAACGCAGCGCGCACCACTGGCGAATGCTGGTAGATGTCGACGAACTGGGCCAGGCGTGGGTCGTCCTTGCTTTGCGGGCGAATGACGAACTGGATCACGTATTCCTTGTTTTCCAGCCCATCGAACAGCAACGACGAGGTGGCATCGAAGGTGTTGGCCAGGCGGATGTAGGCCGGGTAACCCTGCACCAGGTCGGCGTCGTCGTAGGCGCGTACCAGTTGCACCGCCTCGACCTGAAGGATCTTCAGCTTTTTCGGGTTGGCGAGGATGTCATCCTCGGTGGCCTTGTAGCCCACGCCGGGCTTCAGGGTGATCAACCCGGCCTTGGCCAGCAGCAGCAGGCCACGGCCGCTGTTGATCGGGTCGTTGGCGATGGCCACGCTGGCGCCTTCAGGCAGCTCGGCAAAGCTTTTGTACTTTTTCGAGTACAGGCCAACGTTGTTGATGATGCCCGGGGCGTAAGGCACAAGGTTGAAGCCTGCAGCAGCCTTGGCGTTTTCCAGGAACGGGATGTGCTGGAAGTAGTTCACGTCGATGTCGCCGCTGTTGAGGCTGACATTGGGCGCAATCCAGTCGCTGAACTCGATCAGCTTCACTTCCAGGCCTCGCTTGTGGGCTTCTTCCACCGCGGCTTCCAGCGGAATGGCAAAGGCCGAGGTGGTGCCGATCTTCAACGGCTCGGCAGCAAGGGCACCGGCGCACAGGCCGAGGGTGATGGCAATGGCCGCGACGGGCCGGAACAGTTTCTCAAGCATGGTGCAGGGCTCCAGTCGGGGCAGGGGTAAAGCGGTAAGCCGAGCCAGGATGGTCGGCGGGTAAGTGCGGGTGGTCGGCCTGGAACAGTTTTTCGCGCAGGGTGCCTTCGGTGTAGGCCGTCTTGTAGCGGCCACGCAGCTGAAGTTGCGGGATGACCAGCTCGACGAAGTCCTCGAAGCTCTCCGGGGTGACGGTGCGGGTCAGGTTGAAACCGTCCAGGCCGGTTTCATCGATCCACGCGATCAACTGCTCGGCCACCTGTTCAGGCGCGCCGACCAGGGTTACGTAGCGGCCGCCCAGGGCGTGTTGCTGCAACAGGCGCCGGCGGGTCCAGGCGTTGTCTTGCAACTGGCGCGTGGCTGACTGGATGGCGTTGCCCTGGCTGAAGGCAATGGGTTGGTCCAGTTCATAGGCGGCGAAGTCGATGCCAGTGGACGCGGCGAAGTGCGCGACGCCCGCTTCGGCGCTGGCGTGGCGCAGGTACTCGGCATGTTTGGCCTGGGCCAGTTGCTCGGTGGCCGCGACGATCACCGTGATGCCCATGAACACTTTGACTGCCTGCGGGTCGCGGCCGGCGGCCTGGGCGGCCGCGCGAACCTTGTCGACCTGGGCACGGGTGGCTGCCTTGTCTTGGCCACTGATGAACACGCATTCGGCATGGTTGCCGGCGAAGGCCAAGCCACGCGCAGAGCTGCCAGCCTGGAACAGCACCGGGGTGCGCTGCGGTGAGGGCTCGCACAGGTGGTAGCCTTCGACCTTGTAGAACTCGCCCTGGTGCTGAACCTTGCGCACCTTGTCGGGCGTGGCATAGACGCGATGCTCGCGGTCGGCGACCACTGCGTCATCGGCCCAGCTGCCTTCCAGCAGCTTGTACAACACCTGCAGGTATTCATCGGCCTGGTCGTAGCGGCGATCATGCGCCGGTTGCTGCGCCAGGCCCATGGCCCGGGCAGCGCTGTCGAGGTAGCCGGTGACAATGTTCCAGCCCACCCGGCCATTGCTCAGGTGGTCGAGTGTGGAAAGTCGCCGGGCGAACAGGTACGGCGCCTCGTAGGTGAGGTTGGCGGTAAGGCCAAAACCCAGGTGACGGGTGACCGCAGCCATGGCGGAGACCAGCAGCAGCGGGTCGTTGACTGGCAGCTGGATCGACTCCTTGAGGGTGACGTCCAGTGACTGGCCGTAGATGTCGTAGGTGCCGACGATGTCGGCAATGAAAAGCCCGTCGAACAGGCCCCGCTCCAGCAGGCGTGCCAGGTTGGTCCAATAGTCCAGGGTCTTGTACTGGGTTGAAGTGTCCCGTGGGTGGGTCCACAGACCGTGGTTGATGTGCCCGATGCAGTTCATGTTGAAGGCATTGAGCAGAATCTGCTTGGTCATCAGATGGTCCCCCGGCGTGGCGGGTTGGCATCGTTGAGGTAGTAGTTGCCGATGGCGTGGTACTTCCAGCGCACCGGGTCGTGCAGGGTGTGCACGCGAGCGTTGCGCCAGTGGCGGTCGAGGTTGTGTTCGGCCAATGTTGCCTGGCTGCCGCCCAGTTCGAACAGGGTGGTACCGGCGGTGAGGGAAATTTCGGTGCTGATGGCGCGTGCTTCGGCCACGGCAATGGAGGCGGCGGCCACGTTGTCGGCAGTGCTGTCGTCGCGGGCGCGGTCGAGGTATTCGCCTGCGCGCTCCAGCAGGGCTTCGGCCGCATGCAAGCGGACCGCCAGATGGCCGAAGCTTTTCAGCGTCAGCGGGTCATCCGTGGCCTTGTCCAGGCCGGAGTCGACCCACGGACGGCTGCGGGTGCGCACGAAGTGCAGGGCGTCTTCATAGGCGGCGCGGGCAATACCGGTGTCGATGGCGGCATGGAGGATCTGCGCCAGCGGGCCGACCGGGGTGGGGCGCTCGAAGGCGCTTTGGAACGGCACCACGTCGGCTGCGCTGACGTACACGTTATCGAACACCACCGAACCGCTGCCGGTGGTGCGCTGGCCGAAGCCGCTCCAGTCGTCGATCACCTGCAGCCCCTGGCTGTCGGCCGGGACGAAGGCCAACTGTTGTATGCCTTGTTCATCCACGACCGAGGTTGGAATACGCTGGGCATAGATGGCGCCCGTGGAATAGAACTTGCGCCCGTTGATGCGGAAACCGTCGCCGTCACGGCTCAGGCGGGTGGTGCGCTCGTGGGCGGTCTTGGTGCCCAGCTCGGCCAGGGCATTGCCGAAGCGGCGGCCGGCCAGTACCTCGGCGTACAGGCGCTGTTGCTGTTCGGGGCTGCCGTTTACCCGCAGCACTTCCAGACCGTAGAAATGATTCTGCGGAATCTGCCCGAGCGAACCGTCGGCCTGCGCGATACGGGCGATGACCTTGGCCAGGGTGACGTTGGATACGCCTGCACCGCCGAAGGCTTTGGGCACGCTGATGGCCCACAGGCCGGAGCGGGTGAACAGCTCGAGTTCGGCCAGCGGCAGGCGGCGCTCGCGGTCGCGCAAGGCGCTGTCGCGGCGCAGTTGCTGAGCGATGTCTTCGGCGACGGCCAGGGCTTGGGCGTCGCTGGTGATGATAGCGATTGTCATGGAGTTCTCCGGGGGCCGCTTTGTGGCCCTTCGCGGGCTTACCCGCTCCCACAGGTGAAGTGATGCCAGTTCAGGCGGTGGCAATCCTGTGGGAGCGGGCAAGCCCGCGAAGGGCTGCGCAGCAGCCCCAAAGGCAGCAAATCAGATCCAGGAATGCCGTGCAGGCAGGGTGCCGTTAAGGTGGTAAGCGCCCACCGCGTGGTACTTCCAGCGCACCGGGTCGTGCAGGGTGTGCACCCGAGCATTTCGCCAGTGGCGGTCGAGGTTGAACTCGGCAAGGGTGGCGCGGCTGCCGGCCAGCTCGAACAGCTTTTCGCTGGCCTGCAGGGCAATTTCGGTAGTCAGCACCTTAGCCTCGGCCACCGCAATCGAGGCACGTGCCGCACTGGCTGCGTCGATAGGCGCAGCATTGACCTCGTCGAGTACCCGAGCGGCTTTGCGCAGCAGCGCTTCGGCGGCGTGCAGCTCGAGTTTCAGGCGGCCGATGTCGGCAATTACATAAGGGTCGTCACTGGCACGGTCGACGTTGGCTTCAATCCACGGCCGGGACTTTTCGCGCACGAAGGTGATCGCATCATCGATAGCTGCTTCGGCGATGCCAGCGTCGATCGCCGCCTGGATCAGCTGCGAAGCGGCGCCCTGAATGTTGGGGATATCGCGCTGGCGCCAGTTGTCGATTACCAGTTCCGCGTCCACCGGCACCTGGTCCAGCAGCACGGTACCGCTGGCGGTGGTGCGCTGGCCGAACCCGGACCAGTCATCGACAATGCGCAACCCCGGGCTGCCCCGGCGCACGAATGCCAGGCGCTGGCGGCCTTCGTCGTCGAGGGCTTTTACCGCCACCCAATGGGCGAACAAGGCACCGGTGGAGTAGAACTTCTCGCCACTTATGCGGTAGCTGTCGCCGGCGCGCGTGATTCGGGCCTTGAGGGTGAGGGTATCCCTGGTGCCACGCTCAGGCCCGGCATTGCCGATGCGCCAGCCGTCGAGCACGCTGCGAAAGATCCGCGCTTGCTGCGCCTCGCTGGCCGTCAGGCGCAGCAGTTGCAGCATGCCGAACTGGTTCTGCGGGATCTGCCCCAAGGCGGGGTCGGCGGCGCTGATCAGGCGGAACACTTCGGCGACCGTTGCGAACGATACGTCGGGGCCACCGTAGGCCTTGGGTACGCTGATGCTGCCCAGACCGCTGCGGGTAAACAGTTCGATTTCGGCCCAGGGCAGTTTGCGTTGCTGGTCGCGCCGGGCAGCTTGCTCACGGGCGACATCGGCCAGTTCGCGGGCCGCTTGCAGGGCTTCGGCGTCGTTGCGCAGTACCTTGGCCGGCAGCAGCGGGGGCGAGCTGTCCAGATCGCTATGGAATTGGGTGTTGGCTTGGCTGGGCATCAGTGCCGCTCCTTGGCTGCACTCAATGCCCTGGCGTTACGCACTGGGGTGATTGTGATCCTGACCATTCCTGACCTCACAAAATAGTTATG
>NZ_JBJJLR010000037.1:0-55591 GCF_046230975.1 Pseudomonas sp. KCJK9058 | reverse complement strand
TGGACACAGGCCGTCGTAGGAGCGGGTTTACCCGCGAAGAGGCCGGCCCTGCTGGCCAATTTCCACCCGCCGTTCACCGTTGCCGCCGCTACCGTATTCGCGGGTAAACCCGCTCCTACGACGAATCGGGGGTGGACATAGGTCGGTGGTTAGGCACAGGCCGCGTGTAGGAGCGGGTTTACCCGCGAAGAGGCCCGCACAGGAAAACACTGACGTCAATTTTTTGTTTTGCCGCGTTTGCCGCCCATCAATTGCCGCTTTTGTCACCTCAGGCGGAAGGCCTTTGCCGCTTTTCTGGCATCAACCTGACAGTACTGCGCCGCAATCCTCCCTAAACACGGGCTTTTCAGTGGTTGGCACAGCCCTTGCTATACCTTGCTCAACGAAATTCCGGTCAACCTCTGAAGGTTTCCCCGACATGAGCATCAGTTTCGACAAGGCGCTTGGTATCCACGAAAAGGCCCTGGGCTTCCGCGCTCAGCGCGCCGAGGTGTTGGCCAACAATATCGCCAACGCCGACACGCCCAATTACAAGGCGCGTGACATGGACTTTTCTTCGGTGCTCGCCGCCGAGACCAGCAAGCAGCAAGGCGGCCGCTTCGCCATGGACCGTACCAACAGCCGGCATATCGAAGCCGAAGGCCTCGCCATCGCGGCTGACGATACCCTCAAGTACCGTACACCGCTGCAGCCGTCGATCGACCAGAACACCGTGGATGCGCAGATCGAGCAATCGAACTACACCGAAAACGCGATTGGCTTCCAGGCCAGCTTCACCTTGCTCAACAGTAAATTCAAAGGGCTGGTTTCCGCCCTGCGGGGAGAATGACCATGTCCCTTTCCAGTGTCTTCAACATTGCCGGTAGCGGCATGAGCGCACAGAACACGCGTCTGAACACCGTGGCGTCCAACATCGCCAACGCCGAGACCGTGTCTTCGAGCATCGACCAGACGTACCGCGCCCGCCACCCGGTGTTCGCCACCACCTTCCAGAATGCGCAGGCCGGCAGCAGCCAGTCGCTGTTCGAAGACCAGGGCGAGGCAGGGCAGGGCGTGCAGGTAAAAGGCATCGTCGAAGACCAGAGCACGCTGGAAGCACGCTACGAGCCTAACCACCCGGCGGCGAACAAGGACGGCTACGTCTACTACCCGAACGTCAATGTGGTTGAGGAGATGGCTGACATGATCTCCGCCAGCCGCGCGTTTCAGACCAACGCTGAACTGATGAACACGGCCAAGAACATGATGCAGAAAGTGCTGACCCTGGGGCAGTGATAGGAAGCCGACATGACCACCACCAATTCCACTACAGACGTCGGCAGCGCATATCTGACCTCGCTGCAGAAGCAGACGTCCAAGACTGACAGTTCTACCGGTGCCGCCGGCAGCGCGCTGGGCAAGGACGCGTTCCTGCAGTTGCTGGTCACCCAGATGCAGAACCAGAACCCGCTCGACCCGCAGGAAAACGGCGAGTTCGTGGCCCAGTTGGCGCAGTTCAGCAGCCTGGAAAGCATGCAGTCGTTGAACGACGCAGTGACCTACATCGCGGCCGGGCTGCAATCTTCCCAGGCCTTGCAGGCCTCCTCGCTGGTCGGGCGCAATGTCATTGTCCAGACCGACAAGGCCGTGGTCGATACCAGCAAGGACATGAAGGGCTCGGTCAACCTGACGTCGTCCAGTACCTCCACCTCGGTGGGGATCTACGACAAGGACGACAAGCTGGTGCGCACCATCGAGCTCGGTACCCAGAAGTCTGGCAGCATCGACTTTACCTGGGATGGCCTGAACGATGACGGTGAAGTCGCGGCCGCCGGGACCTACACCTTCAAGGCCACCGCCTCGATCGATGGCAAGGCCACGGCCATGACCACCAACCTGCCGGCCTCGGTAACCAGTGTGACCATGGGTAGCAACGGTTCGGAGATGACGCTCAACCTGGCCGGGCTGGGCAGTGTTGCGCTTTCCAAAATCCAAAGCATCGGCATCTAGGGCCTGAGCAAAACGACAGGAGTTACACATGTCTTTCAATATCGGCCTTAGCGGCCTCTATGCAGCAAACAAGGCCCTGAACGTTACCGGCAACAACATTGCCAACGTCGCCACCACCGGCTTCAAGTCGTCGCGTGCCGAGTTCGCCGACCAGTATTCCAACTCCATCCGCGGCACCAGTGCGGGCAAGACCGTGATCGGCACCGGGGTAAAGACCGCTGCGGTTTCGCAGTTGTTCACACCAGGCAATATCAATGCCACCGGCCAGGCGCTGGACATGGCCATTGATGGCAACGGCTTCTTTGCCCTGAACGACAACGGCTCGAAGATCTACACCCGTGCGGGCGCTTTCTACAGCGACAAGGCCGGTTATGTGGTGAATGCTTCGGGTGCCAACCTGCAGGGTTATGCGGTCGGCGAAGATGGCAAGATCATCCAGGGCATCCTGACTGACCTGCAGATCGATACTTCCAACCTGACGCCGAAGCCGACCAGCCTCATCACCGAGAAGATCAACCTGAACTCGGCCGCGACCTCCCCGTCGGTGACGCCCTTCGATCCCACCAACGCCAGTTCGTACAACTTCACGTTCAATACCCCGGTGTTCGACAGCCAGGGTAACGAACACCAGATGAATCAGTATTTTATCAAGGACGACACGACCAATACCTGGTCGATGCACACCACTATCGATGGGCGCAACCCGGCTGACCCGGCTTCCACCACGCCGTTGGTCAACGCCGTGCCGTTCAAGTCCGATGGTACGCTGGACAAGGATGCAATGACTGCGGGTGACGTCGCGGGCGGCCTGAGCATTGGCGAAGACAAGATCTTCCAGCTCAACGACTGGATCCCGGCACAGAAAAATGCCGCCGGAGAGTGGTCGGCCAATGGCGCCATCGCCAACGCGGACGGTGTGAAGCTGGACATGCTGGGTGCCACCCAATACAACGCGTCGTCCGCAGAAATCGCCAAAACCCAGGATGGCTTCGCCACCGGTGAGCTGTCGGGGCTGAGCATCGACCAAAGCGGCTACCTGTTTGCCAGCTTCACCAACGGCAAGGACAAGGTGATCGGCCAGGTGGCGATTGCCAGCTTCGCCAACCTGCAGGGCCTGACGCCGATTGGCGGTACCAATTGGAAAGAGTCCTATGCCTCGGGCGTGCCGGTGGTCGGCGCTCCGGACACCGGTACCCTCGGCCAGATTTCCGGTGGTGCCCTGGAAGACTCCAACGTCGACCTGACCGGCGAGCTGGTCAACCTGATCAAGGCGCAGAGCAACTACCAGGCCAATGCCAAGACCATTTCCACTGAAAGCACCATCATGCAGACCATCATTCAGATGACCTGATGATTGTTTTGGCTGTGGTGTTTGTAATTGGGGCCGCAACGCGGCCCCAAGAATGTGAAGGTTCACGCCAATGAAGCGGCTGTCGTTACTGGCCTTGTTCCCCTTGCTGGTGCTGGTTCTGCCGGCCCCCGCCGCCCCCGCCCCGTTCTATCAATGGCAAAGCCTGGTCACCGGCCGCTACCTGTGTTCGGCCCACAACCCGGGCAAAGGCTGGGTGCGCCATTCCGGCCCCTACAACAACGCCGCCTGCCGCGCCCATTGAGCAAGCCTTTGCCGCAGGCGGCAAACATCCGCCGACAAACTGACGGTTATTGCCCTTTGCCGCGCTGAAAGCCCCGTAAAACGGGTGTTTCAGACTTGGTTCAATTATTGCTTGGAACCTGCCCAGTGACAGCGCGGCAGCTACGCGCAGAGGAGAAACTGTGGACAAGTTGCTTTATGTGGCCATGACCGGCGCCAGCCAGAATGCGCTGGCGCAGAAGGCCCACGCCAACAACCTGGCGAACATTTCCACCAACGGTTTTCAGCGCGACCTGGAGCAGGCCCGCTCGATGCCGGTGTTCGGTGACAGCTTTCCGGCGCGCGCATTCGCCATGACTGAGCGGCCGGCCACGGACTTCAGTGAAGGCCCGTTGGTCGAAACTGGCCGCGACCTTGACGTCGCGGTGACCGGCAAAGGCTTTATCGCCGTGCAGGCGCCGGACGGCAGCGAAGCCTATGTGCGTACCGGTAGCCTGAACATCGATGCCCTCGGTGTGCTGCGTGCCGGCAATGGCATGCCGGTGATCGGCAACGGTGGCCCGATCGCCATCCCGCCGGAGCAGAAAGTGGAAGTGGGCGCCGACGGCACCATCAGCATCCGCTCCATGGGTGAAGACCCGCGGGTGATGGCCGAGGTCGACCGCATCAAGCTGGTCAACCCGGACACCAAAGGCCTGACAAAGGGCCTGGACGGCCTGATCCATACCGCCTCCGGCCAGCCGGCCGATGCCGACGTCAACGTGCGGGTGGTGGCTGGCTTCCTGGAGGGCAGCAATGTCAACGCTGTCGAGGAAATGACCTCGGTGCTGGCGCTGTCCCGCCAGTTCGAACTGCACGTCAAGATGATGAATACGGCCAAGGAAGGCGACGAAGCCATGGCTCGGGTTTTGCAAATCGGCTAATCACTTTTGAACGGGTGCCGTAAAACAGGCGCACGAGGAGAACTCACATGCTTCCGGCTCTTTGGGTCGCTAAAACCGGCCTGTCCGCTCAGGACACCAACCTGACGGTCATTTCCAACAACCTGGCCAACGTCTCGACCACCGGCTTCAAGCGTGATCGCGCCGAATTCGCAGACCTGCTCTACCAGATCAAGCGCCAGCCTGGCGCCCAGTCGACTCAGGACAGCGAGCTGCCCTCGGGCCTGCAGGTCGGTACCGGTGTGCGTATTGTGGGCACCCAGAAAAGCTTCGTCGCCGGCAGCCTGCAAACCACCGAAAACCCGTTGGACATGGCAGTCAACGGCCGCGGTTTCTTCCAGGTCCTGCAGCCGGACGGCACCGTGTCGTACACCCGTGACGGCACCTTCCACCTGAACTCCGATGGCCAGATCGTCACCGCCAACGGCTACGCCCTGGAACCTGCCATTGTCGTGCCTAACGACGCCCAGACCTTCACCGTTGGCCAGGACGGCACCGTGTCGATCACCACCGCCGGCAACCCGGCTGCACAGGTGATCGGCAACATCCAGACCGCCGACTTCATCAACCCGGCTGGCCTGCAGGCGATCGGCGACAACCTGTTCCTCGAGACCGCCGCCAGTGGTGCACCGCAGGTCGGCACCCCAGGCCTGAACGGTTTTGGCACCACCTTGCAGCAGACGCTGGAGAACTCCAACGTCAGCACCGTGGAAGAGCTGGTGAACATGATCACCACTCAGCGTGCCTATGAGATGAACTCCAAAGTCATTTCCACGGCCGACCAGATGCTGTCGTTCGTTACTCAACAGCTCTAAGCCCTGTCACTCAGCTGCGCCCGTGAGGTAAGTGTCATGAATCGTCTGTTGTCCGTTTTCGCCCTGGGGGGGGCGGTGTTGCTGGCAGGTTGCGTCGCACCGACGCCCAAGCCCAACGACCCGTACTATGCGCCGGTGTTGCCGCGCACCCCGTTGCCGGCAGCGGCCAACAACGGTTCGATCTACCAGGCTGGTTTCGAGCAGAACCTGTACAGCGACCGCAAGGCGTTCCGGGTGGGTGACATCATCACCATCACGCTCAATGAGCGCACGTCCGCCAGCAAGAACGCGGGCTCGCAGATCGCCAAGACCAGCAAGGCCGACATCGGCCTGACTTCGCTGTTTGGTAGCACGCCCAACACCAATAATCCGTTCGGTGGCGGTGACCTTTCGCTGGAGGCCGGTTATAGCGGCGATCGCGCGACCAAGGGCGACAGCAAAGCCACCCAGGGCAACACGCTGACCGGTTCGATCACCGTCACCGTGGCCGAGGTGCTGCCCAACGGCATCATCGCCGTGCGCGGCGAGAAGTGGCTGACCCTGAACACCGGCGAAGAGCTGGTGCGCATTGCCGGTATGGTTCGCGCTGACGATATCGCCACCGACAACACCGTGCCGTCCACCCGTGTGGCCGACGCGCGCATCACCTACTCCGGTACCGGTTCGTTCGCCGATGCCAGCCAGCCCGGGTGGCTGGACCGCTTCTTCATCAGCCCGCTTTGGCCTTTCTGAGTACGGATGACCATGTTCAACGTAAGGCAGCTGATTGCCACAACCCTGCTTTTGTCCTGCGCCTTCGCTGCCCAGGCCGAGCGCCTGAAGGACATTGCCAGCATCTCTGGCGTACGTTCCAACCAGTTGATTGGTTACGGCCTGGTGGTGGGCCTCAATGGCACGGGTGACCAGACCACCCAGACGCCGTTCACCCTGCAAACCTTCAACAATATGCTGTCGCAATTCGGCATCAAGGTGCCGGCCGGTTCCGGCAACGTGCAGCTGAAGAACGTTGCCGCAGTGTCGGTGCATGCCGACCTGCCACCGTTCGCCAAGCCGGGCCAGGTGGTGGACATCACCGTGTCGTCGATCGGTAACTCGAAGAGCCTGCGCGGCGGCAGCCTGTTGATGACCCCGCTCAAGGGTATCGACGGCAACGTTTACGCCATTGCCCAGGGCAACCTGGTCGTGGGTGGCTTTGACGCCGAGGGCCGTGACGGCTCGAAGATCACTGTCAACGTGCCGTCGGCTGGCCGTATCCCGGGTGGTGCCAGTGTCGAGCGTGCGGTGCCGAGTGGCTTCAACCAGGGCAATACCCTGACCCTGAACCTCAATCGCCCCGACTTCACGACCGCCAAGCGCATCGTGGACAAGGTCAACGACCTGCTCGGCCCTGGCGTGGCCCAGGCCGTGGATGGTGGTTCGGTACGGGTCAGCGCGCCGATGGACCCAAGCCAGCGCGTGGATTATCTGTCGATCCTCGAAAACCTCGAAATCGACCCAGGCCAGGCGGTGGCCAAGGTCATCATCAACTCGCGTACCGGCACCATCGTCATCGGCCAGAACGTCAAGGTGTCGCCGGCGGCGGTTACCCACGGCAGCCTGACCGTGACCATCACCGAAGACCCGATCGTCAGCCAGCCGGGGGCCTTCTCCAATGGCCAGACTGCCGTGGTGCCACGCTCGCGGGTCAATGCCGAGCAGGAAGCCAAGCCGATGTTCAAGTTCGGCCCGGGCACCACGCTGGATGAAATCGTCCGCGCGGTGAACCAGGTGGGCGCAGCGCCCGGCGACCTGATGGCGATCCTCGAAGCCTTGAAGCAGGCCGGCGCCTTGCAGGCCGACCTGATCGTGATCTGAGGACGGCGCGGATGAATATCAAAAGCCAGGTATCCGGTAGTGCCGACAGCGGCGCCTATACCGACCTCAACCGCCTGAGTGCCCTCAAGCACGGCGACCGCGACAGCGAAGCCAATGTGCGCAAGGTGGCCCAGGAATTCGAGTCGCTGTTCATCAGCGAAATGCTCAAGGCCTCGCGCAAGGCCAGTGACGTGCTGGCCGACGACAACCCGATGAACACCGAAACGGTCAAGCAGTACCGCGACATGTACGACCAGCAGTTGGCCGTGAGCATGTCCCGCGAAGGTGGCGGCATCGGCTTGCAGGACGTGCTGGTGCGCCAGCTGACCAAGGGCCGCAGTGCGTCGATCAATACCAGCCCGTTCCCGCGCGTCGATAGCAGTGGCCCGGCATTGTGGGGCAACAAGGTGGCGGAGCCGGCGCATGCCATGGCCTCGTCCACTACGCGAAATGACGTTGCTGCACTCAACGCGCGGCGCCTGGCCCTGCCCAGCAAACTCACCGACCGCCTGTTGGCCGGTATCGTGCCGTCGGCGGAAACTGCCAATAACGCCGCCGTGCCTGCCCGTGACGGTCAGCCAGTCGCCAAGGCCTTCGCCGTGCCGGACAACGGCCTGCGCATTGTCGGCCGTGCCGTGGCCCAGCCACCGCTGGCGCCGAACAAGGCTTTCACCGACAGCGACGCCTTCGTCGCCACCATGCTGCCAATGGCCGAGCAGGCCGCCAGGCGCATTGGTGTCGACCCGCGCTACCTGGTGGCCCAGGCCGCGCTGGAAACCGGTTGGGGCAAGTCGGTGATGCGCAACAGCGACGGCAGCAGCAGCCACAACCTGTTCGGCATCAAAGCCACCGGCAACTGGCAAGGCGAGCAGGCGCGGGCGATCACCAGCGAATTCCGCGATGGCCAGTTCGTCAAGGAAACCGCGGCGTTCCGCAGCTACGACTCCTACCAGGACAGCTTCCACGATCTCGTTACCTTGCTGCAGAGCAATACTCGCTATCAAGGTGCGCTGGATGCGGCCGATAACCCTGAGCAGTTTGCAAGAGAGCTGCAAAAAGCAGGTTATGCGACCGACCCGGGCTATGCGAAGAAGATCATCAGCATCGCCCAGCAAATGCAGTCAACCCCGCAATACGCCATGGCTGGCAGAACCACGAACTTATAAAAGGACTAAATCATGTCGAGCCTGATTTCCATCGGCCTGAGTGGCCTGAGTGCCAGCCAGGCGGCCTTGTCGGTAACCAGTAACAACATCGCCAACGCCGCGACCAGTGGCTACTCGCGCCAGCAGACAGTTCAGGCGGCGGGGCCCTCGCATAACATTGGCGCAGGTTTCCTGGGTACCGGGACCACGCTGGCGGATGTGCGTCGCATCTACAGTTCCTACCTGGACAACCAGCTGCAGACAGCCACCTCGTTGCAGGCAGACTCACTGACGTTCCAGGATCAGATCACCAGCGTCGACAAACTGCTGGCCGACCGTGACACCGGCATCAGCTCGGTCCTTACCGCCTTCTTTTCGGCCCTGCAGACTGCGGCGGCGAAACCGGGTGACGTTGCCTCGCGTCAGCTGCTGCTGACCCAGGCGCAAACCCTCAGCAACCGTTTCAACGCGGTGAGCACCCAGCTGACCCAGCAGAACGCCACGATCAACTCCCAGCTCGACACCATGGCCGGCCAGGTGAACAAGCTCACCGCCAACATTGCCGAGTACAACAAGCAGATCACCGCCGCCAGCGCCTCCGGCAACACCCCCAACAGCCTGCTGGATGCGCGCAGCGAAGCCGTGCGCCAGCTCAACGAGCTGGTAGGGGTGACGGTGCAGGAGCGTGATGGCAACTACGACGTGTACCTGGGCAGTGGCCAGTCTCTGGTCACCGGTACCAAGGCCAACACCTTGTCGGTGGAGCCGGGTGTGGCCGACAAGAGCCAGGTTGCCCTGCGCATCAACTATGACTCGTTCAGCTCGGACGTGACTTCGGTGGTGTCTGGTGGCGCCATTGGCGGCCTGTTGCGTTATCGCCAGGACGTGCTGACGCCGTCGATGAACGAGCTTGGTCGCGTTGCCCTGGTCGTCGCCGACAGCATCAATAGCCAGCTGGGGCAGGGCCTGGATGCCAACGGCCAGTTCGGCAGCTCGCTGTTCTCCAGCATCAACAGCGCCACCGCCATTGCCCAGCGCAGCCTGGCCTCGTCGAACAACAGTGCCGGCTCTGGCAATCTGGATGTCACCATCGCCAACAGCGGTGCGTTGACCACCTACGACTACGAGGTGAAGTTCACCAGCGCCAACCAGTACAGTGTGCGCCGCTCGGACGGCACCGACATGGGCAGCTTCGACCTGAATACCGACCCGGCACCGGTGATCGATGGTTTCAGCCTGGCGTTGAAAGGCGGCGGCCTGGCGGCCGGCGACAGCTTCAAGGTCATCCCCACCCGTGCAGCTGCCGGGAGCATTACCACGACCTTGACCGATGCCAACAAGCTGGCCTTCGCCGGCCCTGTCAGCGCGACCTCGGGCAGTGGCAACAGCGGTACTGGCACCATCACCCAGCCGACCCTGAGCGAGTCGCTGGACATCTACGGCGGTGCCGATACCGCGCTGATCCAGCAGTCGATTCGCGATTCGATGCCGGTGCGCGTGGTGTTCGATGCTGGCAGTGGCGGCTCCCAGGGCTACAAGCTGTTCGATGCCAAGGGCACCCAGATTGGTACCGGCAGCGTTGTACCCGGTACCGACAACAAACTGTCGGTGACCGTGCCGATGCTCGATGCGGCCGGCGACCCGATTCTGGATGGCAGCGGTAACCCGCGCACGTTTGCCGTCGAGACCACCATCGGCGGCAGCCCTGCGGCCAATGACAGCTTTACCCTGTCGTTCAATGCCGACGGCAAGGCCGATAACCGCAACGCAACGGCACTGCTCGACCTGCAGACCAAGTCGACGGTGAACACCGGTTCCGGCGGCGGTACCAGCTTCACTTCGGCCTACGCCTCGCTGGTCGAGCGCGTGGGTGCCAAGGCGAACCAGGCGTCCATCGACAGCACTGCGACCGAGGCGGTGCTCAAGTCCGCCAGCGAAAGCCGCAGCGCGGTGTCCGGGGTCAACCTGGATGACGAAGCGGCCAGCCTGGTCAAGTTCCAGCATTACTACACGGCGTCCTCGCAGATCATCAAGGCGGCGCAAGAAACCTTCAGCACCCTGATCAACGCTTTGTAAGGAGTAGACTATCGTGCGTATTTCCACTGCTCAGTTCTATGAGGCCAGCGCCAGTAGCTACTCCAAGAACTTCTCCAGCATGAACAAGACCAACGACCAGGTGACGTCGGGTATCCGTATCCAGACCGCTGCCGATGACCCGGTCGGTGCTGCACGCCTGCTGCTGCTGCAACAGCAGCAATCGTTGCTGGACCAGTACAGCGGTAACATCAACACCGTGAGCAACTCGCTGCTGCAGGAAGAGAGTGTGCTCTCTACCATCAACGATGCCATGCAGCGTGCCAGCGAGTTGGCGATCCGTGCCGGTGGCGCCGGGGTGACCGATTCTGACCGCGTGGCCATCGGCACCGAACTCAAAGAGATCGAGGCCAACATCTTTGGCTTGCTCAACTCGCGCGATGCCAACGGCGATTACATGTTCGGAGGCTCCAAGAGCACCACGCCGCCCTATGTGCGTAACTCCGATGGCACCTACAGCTACCACGGTGACCAGACCCAGCTGAGCCTGCAGGTATCCGATACCCTGAGCCTGGCCACCAACGACACCGGTTTCAGCATCTTCGACTCGGCCAGCAACAAGAGCCGCACCCAGTCGACCCTGCTGGTGCCGGCGACTGACGATAGCGTGGTCGGGGTGTCGTCCGGTTTGCTGACCTCAAGCACCACCTACAACAACAGTTTCACGGCAGGCCAGCCCTACAAGCTGACCTTTACCAGCGCGACGCAGTACACCATCACTGACGCCAACGGCAATGACATCACCTCGGAAACGCCCACCAACGGTACCTTCGACAGCAAGACCGAAGGTGCCAACAAGATTGCCCTGCGTGGGGTGGAATTCGAAATAACCGTTACCCTGGAGGAGGGTGCCGATGCCGACGCCGCCGTGGGCGGGCGCGAGTTCTCCTTGGAAGCACGCCCGGACTCGTTCAATACCACCCGTAACGGCAGCAATACCTCCAGCGCTCAGGTCACCAGCAGCAGCGTCACCGACGAGGCCGCCTATCGCAGCACGTTCCCCAGTAATGGTGCGGTGATCAAGTTCACGGGGCCGGGCGCTTACGAGTTCTATGCCCAGCCGCTGACGGCCGACAGCAAACCGGTCGCCAAAGGTACCTTTTCGGCGCCGTCGTTGACGGTGGCCGGGGTGACCTACCAGGTGTCCGGTTCGCCGGAGGCAGGCGACCAGTTTGCGGTCACGGCCAATACTCACCAGAACCAGAACGTGCTGGAAACCCTCAGCCAGCTGCGCGCGGCACTGGAAACACCGGTGACCGGCGCTGGCGCGGCGAATGCGCTGAAAGATGCGGCGGCCTCGGCCATTGCAAACCTGGCCAGTGCCCGTGAGCAGGTCGATATCACCCGTGGTTCGATCGGTGCTCGCGGCAACTCGCTTGAGATTCAACGCCAGGAGAACACCAGCCTGGGTCTGGCCAACAAGACCACCCAGAACGCCATCGGCAACACCGACATGTCGCAGGCGGCCATCACCTTGACCTTGCAGCAGGCCATGCTGGAGGCCTCGCAGCTGGCCTTCTCGCGTATTTCCCAGCTGAGCCTGTTCAACAAGCTCTGATCTGCCTGCCTGATCCTGGGGCTGCTGCGCAGCCCTGTCGCGACACAAGGCCCCCACAGGTCCTCCTCTCTCCTGGAGGTGGCGTATTTGTGCTGCCCACAAGGGTTGGATTGATGTCCAGCTTCTTGGGGCATTCCAGGTCCTCCTCCCTTCTGAAGGTGGCGTTCGTGGGAGCGGCCTTGCGTCGCGAAAGGGCCGCTAAGCGGCCCCATCGATATCTGCTGCGAAGCTGATCATTCGGGGTCCAGTGCCCGCCCGGCCATTCCGCAAATTCCCCAGTCCCCACACCCTCGCCACGGCTTTCGTAGCATTTCAATGTGACCAATGAGTCAAAACGCTCATCTTCCCTGTATTCTATGCAGCAGCTGTTGCAGCATTTTGTTACCGGTGCGCAGGCGAGCCCTGGCTACAACCCCTGGCGGTGGCCGCTCCGGTATTTGGCGCCCTCAATTCATCGAGTGGTGGTCTTTGGCTGTTTTCATTGGGAAGCCAGAATGATTGGCATCAAAAGCATTGCGAGTTACGTGCCCACCGCTGGCCTGGACAACTACGTTCAGGGTGCGAAGTTCGGCAAGGACGAAGAGTTCATGTTCGGCAAGATCGGTGCGTCGTTCCTGCCGCGCAAGGCCGAAGAGCAAGAAACCTCCGACTTGTGCGTAGAGGCCGCCCAGGCACTGTTCGCCAGCAACCCCGACCTTGATCCGCAATCGATCGATGCGTTGATCGTGGTCACCCAGAACGGCGACGAAGAAGGCCTGCCGCACACCGCAGCCATCGTCCAGAGCAAACTTGGCCTGTCTACCCGCGTGGCGGCGTTCGACGTGTCGCTGGGCTGCTCCGGCTATGTGTATGGCCTGTATGCGATCAAAGGCTTCATGGAAGCGGCAGGCCTGAAGAACGGCCTGCTGATCACCGCCGACCCGTATTCGAAGATCGTCGACCCGGAAGATCGCAACACCACCATGCTGTTCGGCGACGCCGCCACGGCCACCTGGATGGGTGAAAACGCGGTATGGAACCTGGGCCAGGCGCGTTTCGGCACTGACGGTTCCGGTGCCGAGCACTTGAAAGTCAGCGACGGCAAGTTCTTCATGAACGGCCGCCAGGTATTCAACTTCGCCTTGATCAAAGTGCCTGCGCACCTGCACGAGCTGCTGGACGCCAGCGGCCTGAAGTCGTCGGATATCGACGCCTTCTGCATCCACCAGGGCAGTGCGGCGATTGTCGACGCCGTGGCGCGACGCTTTGAAGAGCAACACCCGGAGAAGTTCGTCAAGGACATGCTGGAAACCGGCAATACGGTGTCCTCCAGTGTTCCGCTGCTGCTGCAGAAGCATATGCTCGATGGCAGCTGGAAGCGCGTGGCGATCAGTGGCTTTGGCGTGGGCCTGTCGTGGGGCTCGGCCATCCTGTACCGCGACTGATCCCCAGTCAGCCCACAAAAGCGCCCGGCGGCCACCGCCCGGCGCTTTTTTTCTGCCGAAAATAAACTTCTGCCTGACGCAGCCCATTGTAGGAGCGGCATCACCCGCGAAGAAGGCAGCTCGGTCTATGGCACCGGCTTCGCCGGTGTTCGCGGGTGAACCCGCTCCCACAGACGGGATGAGGCATTCAGCCCCAGTTCGAACAGTTTTTGACGCCAATAAACCGCCCTTAACCCCTTGATTTCTCAGGGCTGGCCCCATGCCAGTATTTTTTTTTTGAAAAAACCCTCAAGCAACCCGCGCACCCGACGATAACCATTACGAAGGTTCTCTAGGCCAATCCGGCGGTTGCCAAGGCCGGAAGCCGCAGTACCCATCCAACGAGGATTTCGTCATGGCTTTAACTGTAAACACCAACATTGCGTCGATCACCACCCAGGGCAACCTGACCAAGGCGAGCAACGCTCAGACCACTTCGATGCAGCGTCTGTCCTCGGGTCTGCGCATCAACAGCGCTAAAGACGACGCTGCCGGCCTGCAGATCGCCAACCGTCTGACCAGCCAGATCAATGGCCTGGGCCAGGCTGTGAAGAACGCCAACGACGGTATCTCGATCGCCCAGACCGCTGAAGGTGCAATGCAGGCCTCGACCGACATCCTGCAGAAAATGCGTACCCTGGCTCTGTCCTCGGCTACTGGCTCGCTGAGCGCCGACGACCGTAAGTCGAACAACGACGAATACCAGGCTCTGACCGCTGAGCTGAACCGTATCTCGGATACCACCACCTTCGGTGGCCAGAAGCTGCTGGACGGTTCGTACGGCACCAAGGCCATTCAGGTCGGCGCAAACGCCAACGAAACCATCAACCTGACTCTGGATAACGTTTCGGCCAAGAGCATTGGTTCGCAGCAAGTGAAAAGTGTTGGCATCCTGCCAGATGCCGATGGTATCGCAGGTGGCGCTGTCACCATCACCGGTAACGGCCAGAGCACTGACGTGACGCTCGCTGCAGGTGCTTCCGCCAAGGAAATCGCCAAGACCCTGAACGGCGCAGTAGGTGGCCTGACCGCTACCGCAAGCACCGAAGTCGAATTCACCATCGACAAAGCTGCTATCGCCGCTGCCACCCCGGCATCCGCCAACTTCAAACTCGAAGTCGGTGGTCAGACTGTCGACTTCGTGGGTGTCACCGACACCGCTGGCCTTGCTGACCAGCTGAAGTCCAACGCTGCCAAGCTGGGTATCAGCGTCAACTATGACGAGACCAAGGGCACTCTGTCGGTCAAGTCCGATACCGGTGAAAACCTCAAGTTCACTGGCGCCGACGCCGGTGCTGTTGCAGGTATCGAAGTTGCCGCCAAAGACGGTTCGGGCAAACTTGGTACTGCCGCCGCGTTGGATGCAGCCACTCTGATCGTTACCGGTGCTGTTAACCTGGACTCCGCCAAGGGCTACTCGCTGACCGGCGCTGGCGTTGAAGACCTGTTCGCGGGAACTGGTGTTACCGCTGTGACTTCGGCCAAGACCTCTATCGCCGAAACCGACGTGACCGACGCCACCAACGCTCAGAACGCTCTGGCTGTTATCGACAAAGCGATCGGCTCCATCGACAGCGTCCGTTCGGGCCTGGGTGCTACCCAGAACCGTCTGCAAACCACCGTCGACAACCTGCAGAACATCCAGAAGAACTCCACCGCTGCCCGCTCCACCGTGCAGGACGTGGACTTCGCTTCGGAAACTGCCGAGCTGACCAAGCAGCAGACTCTGCAGCAGGCTTCGACTGCGATCCTGTCGCAGGCTAACCAGCTGCCATCGTCGGTCCTGAAACTGCTTCAGTAATTCAGGCGCTTGAGTGAAGGGTGAAAGGGTGCGTTGACGTGCCCTTTCACCCTTTTTGACATGAGGAGTTCGAAACATGGACATGAGTGTCAAGCTGAACCAGGTGTATCCAACCGTGTTACCCCAGGTGCCAGGAGCTGATCGCGAGCGGGACCCAGCTATGCCTGCGAAGGTGCAGGAAGCCGCTGCCTCCGACAATCAGCCGCACTCGCGCGAGGACTTGGAAAAAGCGGTTGGCGAAATTCGTGATTTCGTCCAGTCGAGCCAGCGCCAGCTGGATTTTTCCATTGATGATTCCACGGGCCGGATTGTAGTCAAAGTGATTGCTACCCAGTCCGGTGAGGTAATCCGGCAACTTCCGTCGGAAGCTGCGCTGAAATTGGCGCAGAGCCTCAGTGAAGCCAGCAGCCTGCTGTTCGACGGTCAGGCATAGGCTGGCATGATTTTTGTTGCTGTCGACTATTTGATGGATTTATCCGCCAAGGATCCGGCAGCTACTGAACAAGGAGAGCAATGATGGCAGGTACAACAGTCAGCGGTATTGGCTCGGGCATCGATACCCAGGCGATCGTCGAATCCCTGGTGGCCGCGCAGAAGGCGCCGAAACAGGCGCAGATCAATACCCAAACGCTGAAGGCAACCACCACGTTGTCCTCTATTGGCAAGATCCAGGCGGCCCTGGATGCCTTCCGCGGCGCACTGACCACCATGACCGACAGCAATAGCTTTGGTGGTCTTAGCCTGAAATCTTCGGATGAGAAAGTCGCCACCGTCACCATGGGCACTGGGGCTGCTAACGGCTCCTTCAAGTTGATTGTCGACAAGCTGGCGACCGCGTCGAAGGTTTCGACCAAGGTTTACGCCAACGGTGCAGGCTCGGTAGTTAACCCCGGTAGCACGCCGACCACGTTGACCATGACTCAGAATGGCAAGGCCTACGATCTGAGTGTTCCTGCCGGTGCAACACTGCAGCAGGTGCGCGATAGCATCAACAGCCAGTTTGGTGTGGCCGGCCTGAGTGCGAACGTGCTGACGGATGCCAACGGCTCGCGTCTGATTGTTACCTCAACCAAGATGGGCGAAGGTTCCGACATTACGCTGTCCGGCAATTCGGGTATCGATACTGGCTATACCGTGGTCGAAGAGCCGGCAGACGCCGAGTATACGCTCGACGGTGTTGCCATGAAGTCCAAGACCAACGACATCAATGATGCCGTCAGCGGGCTCAACATCAAATTGGTAGGCACCTCCCCGAAAAACGCAACAAGTGGTGAAGTCACAGCGACTATTCTCTCGCTGACTACCAGTTCCACCACGTTGAAGTCGGGTCTGAAGGGTTTCATCGACACCTACAACGCCCTGCTCACTGTGATGAACGCAGAAACCAAGGTCACCAAGAATCCCGATGGCACCATGACGGCTGCGGCTTTGACCGGCGATGCCACCATGCGCACGCTGATGACCTCCATTCGTGAAGAACTCAACGCGGTATCGGGCAACGGTACCTTGAAGTCGTTGGCGGCCTTTGGCGTCACTTCTGCCCAGGATGGCGGTGCGCTGAGCCTGGACGACAAGAAATGGGACAAGGTTGCCTCCACCAACGCGGCGGACCTGACCAGCATTTTCAATGGCAAGGATGGCCTGCTGGCACGCCTGCAAAAAGTCACCGAGCCATTCGCCAAGGCTGCAACCGGCACCCTTGCCGAGCGCTCCAAGGTCCTGAGCGAAAGCCTGACCAAGCTCAAGACCGAGCAGGATACCCTGGACGCCCGCATGGAAGCCCTGCAGAAGAGCCTGCAGGACAAGTACAACAACATGGATACCCTGGTCACCCAGCTGCGTCAGCAGCAGAACTCAGTGCTGAGCACCCTCAACGCACTGAACAAGGCGAACAGCGAAGATTAATCCGTGATCCTTGCATGAAGTCCGTGCAAGATGCCGGGCTTCATGTCATCGGTCGGTAAAGTTTTTCGCCACCTGCCCGATACAAGGAATATCTCCCCCTTAAGCCTGCCCGTCACGAGGTCGCAAGATGAATCCCATGAGAGCCCTTCGTCAGTACCAGAAGGTCAATTCCCATGCCCAGATTTCCGAAGCCACGCCCCATCGCCTGGTGCAGATGCTGATGGAAGGCGGCCTCGATCGCATGGCGCAGGCCAAGGGGGCGATGGCGCGTGGCGACATTGCGGAAAAGGGCCTGATGCTGGGCAAGGCGATCGACATCATCATCGGCTTGCGCGATGGCTTGTCGCCTGAAAAAAGCGAAAACCCGGAGTACGTCGAAAAGCTCGACGCCCTCTACGTCTACATGACCAATCGCCTGATGCAGGCCAATGTGGACAACGATGCCAGCATTATCGACGAAGTTGCACAGCTGCTGATTACCGTGAAAAGTGGCTGGGACGGCATTGCCGACGCCCAGCCTGCCAGCTGATGGCAAGGAGATTACCGTGACCGCACTGCAACGCCTCGATGACACCTGCGATGCCCTGATCGGGGCCTTGGGTGAACGTGACTGGGAGGCCATTGCCAAGCTGGATGTGGCGTGCCGCGCGTGCATCGACGAGGTGCTGGAAGCCCATGCGATGGATCAGGCGTTGCTGCGCGAGAAGCTGGAAGGGGTGCTGCAGGTCTACCGCAACCTGATCGATGTGACAACCGGTGAACGCCAGGCAATTGCCGAAGAGATGATGCAGATCAATCAAGCGAAAAATGCATCGAAGGTTTACCATCTCTTCAGTTAAGATGCGCACAACTTAACAAAAGGCGCCATAAATTTGACTGTTAGGGCCTTTTTGACTTTACTAGTGGCTGTTTTCGAATTTCAGACGTCCGAACACTGACCATTCAGTCGGAATGATGTCGAGCACGCCCCTGCAGGGCGCCGATATGACTAGGGAAGTTGCTATTGCATGTGGCGTGAAACCAAGATTCTGCTGATCGATGACGACAGCGCGCGCCGCCGCGACCTTGCGGTGGTGCTGAACTTCCTCGGCGAAGAAAACCTCGCATGTGCCAGCCATGACTGGCAGCAGGCGGTCGAGCCATTGTCCTCGAGCCGCGAAGTGCTGTGCGTGCTCATCGGCACCGTGAATGCTCCGGGCAATCTGCTTGGGCTGCTTAAGACAGTGGCTACCTGGGATGAGTTCCTTCCGGTTCTGCTTTTAGGTGAAATTTCTTCTGCCGAGCTGCCGGAAGACCTTCGCCGCCGGGTGCTGTCCAACCTGGAAATGCCGCCAAGCTACAGCCAGCTGCTGGATTCGCTGCACCGTGCTCAGGTTTACCGCGAAATGTATGACCAGGCGCGCGAGCGCGGTCGCCAGCGCGAGCCCAATCTGTTCCGTAGCCTGGTGGGCACCAGCCGTGCCATTCAGCACGTGCGGCAGATGATGCAGCAAGTGGCGGATACCGACGCCAGCGTGCTGATCCTGGGTGAGTCCGGCACCGGCAAGGAAGTGGTGGCGCGCAACCTGCACTACCATTCCAAGCGCCGTGAAGCGCCGTTCGTGCCGGTCAACTGTGGCGCGATCCCGGCCGAGCTGCTGGAGAGCGAACTGTTCGGCCACGAGAAGGGCGCCTTTACCGGGGCCATCACCAGCCGTGCCGGGCGTTTCGAGCTGGCCAACGGCGGTACCCTGTTCCTCGACGAAATCGGCGACATGCCGTTGCCGATGCAGGTCAAGCTGCTGCGTGTGCTGCAGGAGCGTACCTTCGAGCGCGTGGGTAGCAACAAGACCCAAAGCATCGACGTGCGCATCATCGCTGCGACGCACAAGAACCTCGAAACCATGATCGAGGACGGCACCTTCCGCGAAGACCTGTACTACCGCCTAAACGTGTTCCCTATCGAAATGGCACCGTTGCGTGAGCGGGTGGAAGACATCCCGTTGCTGATGAACGAGCTGATTTCGCGCATGGAGCACGAGAAGCGCGGTTCCATTCGCTTCAATTCCGCCTCGATCATGTCGCTGTGCCGTCACGGCTGGCCGGGTAACGTGCGCGAGCTGGCCAACCTGGTCGAGCGCATGGCGATCATGCACCCGTACGGGGTCATTGGCGTGTCGGAACTGCCGAAGAAATTCCGCTATGTCGATGACGAAGACGAGCAGATGGTCGACAGCCTGCGCAGCGACCTGGAAGAGCGCGTGGCGATCAATGGCCACACACCCAACTTCAGCAACCACGCCATGCTGCCGCCCGAAGGCCTGGACCTCAAGGACTACCTGGGTAGCCTGGAGCAGGGGCTGATCCAGCAGGCGCTGGACGATGCCAACGGTATCGTTGCGCGCGCGGCTGAACGTTTGCGTATTCGCCGTACCACCCTGGTCGAGAAAATGCGCAAGTACGGCATGAGCCGCCAGGGTGGCGAGGAACAGGCCGAGGATTGACGCCTGGCGGTTGCCTGTGCCGGCTTCTTCGCGGGCACGCCCGCTCCCACAGGATCGATACACATCTTCAATTCGGTGATATCCCTGTGGGAGCGGGCGTGCCCGCGAAGAGGCAGGTACAAATCCCTATCTCCGGCACGGCTATTGCTACATCGCTGGCAACACACCGTTTTTATGACGGTCAGCCACGCGAGAGAGCACGATGCCCCAGGCCGCCCACGTATCCCGAGCCCCCGAACAGCAGGGGCAAACCCCGGTCGCGCAGGACAGCGGCCAGGGTATCGCGCAGGCCTTCGCCCTGTTCAATCAGGTGTCCAGCCAACTGAGCCAGTCCTACAGCCTGCTCGAAGCCCGGGTCAGTGAGCTCAAGGGCGAGCTGGCCGTGGTCAGCGGCCAGCGCATCGACGAACTGAGTGAAAAGGAACGTCTGGCCAACCGCCTGCAGAACCTGCTGGATTTGCTGCCCGGCGGGGTGATCGTGATCGATGGCCAGGGCCTGGTGCGCGAAGCCAACCCGGCGGCTTGCGAGTTGCTCGGCGAGCCGCTGATCGGCCAATTGTGGCGTCAGGTAATCGCCCGTAGCTTTGCCCCGCGCAAGGACGACGGCCACGAGGTCTCGCTGCGCGACGGTCGCCGCCTGTCGATCGCCACCCGCTCACTGGATGCCGAGCCTGGCCAATTGGTGCTGCTCAACGACCTGACTGAAACCCGTCGCCTCCAGGACCAGCTGGCTCGCCACGAGCGGCTGTCGTCGTTGGGGCGCATGGTTGCCTCGCTGGCCCACCAGATCCGCACGCCGCTGTCGGCAGCCATGCTGTATGCCGGCCACCTGGCCGACAACGAGCAAGCGCTGAGCGCGCAAACCCGTCAGCGCTTCGCCGCGACCTTGAAGGAGCGCCTGCACGAACTGGAACACCAGGTGCGCGACATGCTGGTGTTTGCCCGTGGCGAGTTGCCGCTGGGGGATCGGGTGACCCCGAAAGCGCTGTTCCAGGCCCTGCAGCAGGCGGCCCAGGCGCATGTGCAGGGGCACGCCGTGCGCTGGCAGTGCGACAGTCATCTGGGTGAGCTGCTGTGCAACCGCGACACCCTGGTCGGTGCCTTGCTCAACCTGATTGAAAATGCCCTGCAGGCCAGCGATGGCCCGGCACGGCTGAAGGTGCACCTGTACCGCCGCGAACGTAGCTTGCACCTGTGCGTCAGCGATGCCGGCAGTGGCATCGATGCAGGCTTGCTCGGCCGTTTGGGCGAGCCGTTCCTCACCACCAAGGCCACCGGCACCGGCCTGGGCCTGGCCGTGGTCAAGGCGGTGGTGCGTGCGCACCAGGGCACGATCAACCTGCGTTCGAAGGTCGGCCGTGGTACCTGCGTGCGGGTAGAGCTGCCATTGATCGACGGGCAATTGGCGGAGGGGGTGTAATGGCAATCAAGGTGCTGCTGGTCGAGGATGACCGCGTATTGCGCCAGGCGCTGGGCGATACCCTGGAAATCGGCGGTTTCGCCTACCAGGCCGTGGGCAGTGCCGAAGAAGCGCTGGAGGCCGTACTGGATGACGCGTTCAGCCTGGTGGTCAGTGACGTCAACATGCCCGGTATGGACGGGCACCAGTTGCTCAGCCAGCTGCGCCGCCAGCAGCCACAGTTGCCGGTACTGTTGATGACGGCGCACGCTGCCGTCGAGCGTGCGGTCGAGGCCATGCGCCAAGGCGCCGTCGACTACCTGGTCAAACCGTTCGAGCCCAAGGCGCTGCTCAGCCTCGTGGAGCGGCATGCCGCCGGGCGTGTGACTGGCGAAGAGGGGCCGGTGGCCTGCGAGCCGGCCAGCCGCCAATTGCTGGAACTGGCGGCCCGTGTGGCGCGCAGTGACTCGACCGTGCTGATTTCCGGCGAGTCCGGTACTGGCAAGGAAGTGCTGGCGCGCTACATTCACCAGAAGTCGCCGCGTGCGGCGCAGCCCTTCGTGGCGATCAACTGCGCGGCGATCCCCGACAACATGCTCGAGGCCACCCTGTTCGGCCACGAGAAGGGTGCCTTCACCGGCGCTATTGCGGCTCAGGCGGGCAAGTTCGAGCAGGCCGAAGGCGGCACCCTGCTGCTCGACGAAATCTCGGAAATGCCCATGGCCTTGCAGGCCAAGCTGCTGCGTGTGCTGCAGGAGCGTGAGGTGGAGCGGGTAGGCGGGCGCAAGCCGATCAGCCTGGACATTCGGGTGCTGGCCACCACCAACCGCGACCTGGCCGGCGAAGTGGCAGCCGGGCGCTTCCGCGAAGACCTGTACTACCGCCTGTCAGTGTTTCCGCTGGCCTGGCGTCCGCTGCGTGAGCGGCCGGGCGATATCCTGCAGCTGGCTGAGCGCTTGCTGGCGCGCCATGTGGCCAAGATGAAGCACGCCCCGGTGCGCCTCTCGCCAGCGGCGCGGGCCTGCCTGCAAGCCTATGCCTGGCCGGGCAACGTGCGCGAGCTGGACAACGCCCTGCAGCGGGCGTTGATTCTGCAGCAGGGTGGCGTGATCGAGGCGGCGGATTTTTGTCTGGCAGGCGCCATTCCATTGTCAGCTGGCACCGAGCCATCTCTCGAGGTGGTTGCTGATGCCGGCGGCCTGGGGGACGACATGCGTCGCCACGAGTACCAGATGATCATCGACACCCTGCGCGCCGAGCGCGGCCGCCGCAAAGAAGCGGCCGAACGCCTGGGGATCAGTCCGCGGACGTTGCGCTACAAGCTGGCGCAGATGCGCGATGCCGGGTTTGACGTCGAGGCCAGCCTGTTCGGCTGACAGGCCAGTCATCTGCAACTGGCGCGGACCTCTGTGGGAGCCCTGGGAAATGAGTCGCGAAGGCTGGCACCTTTGTTGCTTTAGGTAGGTCATTCGCCGCATGAGTGTCAAAAAAATGCGGCCGCAGGAGAGAGAAGGGTCATGAGCCAAGGTGTTGAATTCAATCGTCTGATGTTGGACATGCGGGCCATGCAGGCCGATGCCATGTCGCTGCCCAAGGTAACTGCCGCCCCCGAGCTGGCGCCAGGGCAAAGCACCTTCGCCGACATGCTCGGCCAGGCCATCGGCAAGGTGCATGAGACGCAGCAGGCCTCGACCCAACTGGCCAACGCGTTCGAAATCGGCAAAAGCGGCGTCGACCTGACTGACGTGATGATCGCTTCGCAAAAGGCCAGCGTGTCGATGCAAGCCATGACCCAGGTACGCAACAAGCTGGTCCAGGCGTACCAGGACATCATGCAGATGCCGGTTTGAGGACGGATGTAACCCATGGCTGAAGCAGTCGTCGAAAACGCCCCCGCCAAAGCTGGCTCGCCAGCGGCCAAGCCGCCGCTGTTTGGCATGGCGTTTCTGGAAAACATCTCGCAGATGCCCATGCTGCGCCAGATCGGCCTCATGGTCGGCCTGGCGGCCAGCGTGGCCATCGGCTTTGCCGTGGTGCTGTGGTCGCAACAACCCGATTACCGTCCGTTGTACGGCAGCCTGTCGGGCATGGACACCAAGCAGGTCATGGACACATTGGCCGCTGCTGACATCCCCTATAACGTGGAGCCCAACTCGGGCGCCCTGCTGGTCAAGGCCGACGACCTCTCCCGTGCGCGCCTGAAACTGGCAGCCGCCGGCGTGGCGCCGAGCGACGGCAATGTCGGCTTCGAGCTGCTCGACAAGGAGCAGGGCCTGGGCACCAGCCAGTTCATGGAAGCCACCCGCTACCGCCGCAGCCTTGAAGGCGAACTGGCCCGTACCGTTTCCAGCCTCAATAACGTCAAGGCCGCGCGCGTGCATCTGGCCATCCCGAAAAGTTCGGTGTTCGTGCGTGATGAACGCAAGCCCAGCGCCTCGGTACTGGTCGAGCTGTACCCGGGCCGTGCACTGGAAGCCGGGCAGGTGATGGCCATCGTCAACCTGGTCGCCACCAGCGTGCCGGAACTGGACAAGTCCCAGGTCACCGTCGTCGACCAGAAAGGCAACCTGCTGTCCGAACAGATTCAGGATTCCGCGCTGACCCAGGCCGGCAAGCAGTTCGACTACAGCCGCCGGGTGGAAGGCATGCTCACCCAGCGTGTGCACAACATTCTGCAGCCGGTGTTGGGCAACGACCGCTACAAGGCCGAAGTGTCCGCCGACCTGGACTTCAGCGCGGTCGAGTCCACCTCCGAACAGTTCAACCCCGACCAGCCGGCGTTGCGCAGCGAGCAGTCGGTCGACGAGCAACGTGCCAGCAGCCAAGGCCCGCAAGGCGTGCCTGGCGCGCTGAGCAACCAGCCGCCAGGCGCCGCTTCGGCACCGCAGACCACCGGTGGCGCGGCTACCCCGGCTGCCGCCATTCAGCCTGGCCAACCGCTGGTGGATGCCAACGGTCAGCAGATCATGGACCCGGCCACCGGTCAGCCGATGCTCGCGCCGTACCCGTCAGACAAACGTCAGCAAAGCACCAAGAACTTTGAGCTGGACCGTTCCATCAGCCACACTCGCCAGCAGCAGGGGCGCATGACCCGCCTGTCGGTAGCGGTGGTGGTGGACGACCAGGTCAAGATCGACCCGGCCACTGGCGATACCACGCGGGCGCCATGGGGTGCCGAGGACCTGGCGCGCTTTACCCGCCTGGTGCAGGACGCAGTCGGCTTCGATGCCAGCCGTGGCGACAGCGTGACGGTGATCAACGTGCCGTTCGCCGCCGACCGTGGCGAGGAAATCGCCGATATCGCCTTCTACCAGCAGCCGTGGTTCTGGGATATCGTCAAACAGGTGCTGGGCGTGGTGTTCATCCTGGTGCTGGTGTTCGGCGTGCTGCGGCCAGTGCTGAACAACATTACCGGGGGCGGCAAGCAGGCTGCCCCGGACAGCGACATGGAGCTGGGCGGCATGATGGGTCTGGATGGCGAACTGGCCAACGACCGCGTCAGCCTGGGTGGCCCGACAAGCATTCTGCTGCCTAGCCCGAGCGAGGGTTACGAGGCACAGCTCAACGCAATCAAAGGCCTGGTGGCCGAAGACCCGGGCCGTGTGGCTCAGGTCGTGAAAGACTGGATCAACGCCGATGAGTGATAACCGAGCCGTTACCGCCAAGCTGAGCCGCGTCGACAAGGCGGCGATCCTCCTGCTCTCGCTGGGCGAGACCGATGCGGCCCAGGTGCTGCGGCACATGGGCCCGAAGGAAGTGCAGCGGGTGGGTGTGGCCATGGCGCAGATGGGCAATGTGCACCGTGACCAGGTCGAACAGGTGATGAGCGAGTTCGTCGACATCGTCGGCGACCAGACCAGCCTGGGCGTCGGTTCTGATGCGTACATCCGCAAGATGCTCAACCAGGCCCTGGGCGAGGACAAGGCCAACGGCCTGGTCGACCGCATCCTGCTCGGCGGCAATACCAGCGGCCTGGACAGCCTCAAGTGGATGGAACCGCGTGCCGTGGCCGACGTGATCCGCTACGAGCACCCACAGATCCAGGCCATCGTGGTCGCCTACCTCGACCCGGACCAGGCCGGTGAAGTGCTGAGCAACTTCGACCACAAGGTGCGCCTGGACATCGTCCTGCGCGTGTCATCGCTGAACACCGTGCAACCCGCGGCGCTGAAGGAGCTGAACCAGATTCTCGAGAAGCAGTTCTCGGGCAACTCCAACGCCGCGCGTACCACCCTGGGTGGCATCAAGCGGGCGGCCGACATCATGAACTTCCTCGACAGCTCGGTGGAAGGCGCACTGATGGACGCGATCCGCGAAATCGACAGCGACCTGTCGGAGCAGATCGAAGACCTGATGTTCGTCTTCAACAACCTGGCCGACGTCGACGACCGGGGCATCCAGGCGCTGTTGCGCGAAGTGTCCTCCGACGTGTTGGTGGTGTCGCTCAAGGGCGCCGACGAGCGGGTCAAGGACAAGATCTTCAAGAACATGTCCAAACGTGCTTCGGAGCTGCTGCGCGACGATCTGGAGGCCAAAGGGCCGGTACGGGTCAGCGACGTGGAAACCGCGCAGAAAGAAATCCTCACCATTGCCCGGCGTATGGCCGAGGCCGGCGAGATCGTCCTCGGCGGCAAGGGCGCCGAGGAAATGATCTAAGGTATTCGCGATCCCATAGCCGACGCCGCCTTTTGTAGGCGCGGGTTTACCCGCGAAGGCGTCGGCCCTGGCAATCGAGGTTGTCGCTGCCGACGCATTCGCGGGTGAACCCGCTCCTACAAGGGACCGTGTCGGCCGAACATGGTTTGAGAACATGACAGCATGTCCAGCAAAGAACATCACCCCAGCGACTTGATCCGCGCCCGCGACCTCGAGGGCGTGGACGTGTGGACGCTTCCAAGCTTCGACCCGGAACCGGAGCCTGCGCCCGAGCCAGAGCCGGAACCCGAGGTCATCGAGGAAGTCGAGGAAGTGCCGCTGGAAGAAGTCCAGCCGTTGACCCTGGAAGAGCTCGAAGCCATCCGTCAGGAGGCTTACAACGAGGGCTTCGCCACCGGTGAGCGCGAAGGTTTCCACAGTACTCAGCTCAAGGTTCGCCAGGAGGCCGAAGAGGCCCTGAAGGCCAAGCTGGAAAGCCTCGAGCGGCTGATGGCCAACCTGATGGAGCCGATCGCCGAGCAGGACACGCAGATCGAGAAAAGCCTGGTGCACCTGATCGCGCACATGAGCCGCCAGGTGATCGGCCGCGAGCTGCGCAACGATTCCAGCCAGATCACTCAGGTGCTGCGCGAAGCGCTCAAGCTGCTGCCCATGGGCGCGGACAATATCCGCATCCACCTCAACCCGCAGGATTTCGAGCTGGCCAAGGCCCTGCGCGAGCGCCATGAGGAGAACTGGCGGCTGCTGGAAGACAGCGCGCTGCTGCCGGGTGGTTGCCGCATCGAGACGGCCCACAGCCGTATCGATGCCACCATGGAAACGCGTATTGAAAAAGCGGTGGCGCAGCTGTTCGACCAGTTGCACGACCATTCCCTGCACCCGGCGGCGCCAGATATGTCGATAGACCTGGACGCGCCGGTCGAGCGTGCCGTGGACAGCCCTGATGCACCTTGAGCGCACCAGTTTCGGCAAGCGCCTCGGCTCTTACGCTGAGGCCATCGCGCTACCGGCGCAGCCCATCGTCGAAGGCCGCTTGCTGCGTATGGTCGGCCTCACCCTGGAAGCCGAAGGCCTGCGCGCTGCGGTGGGCAGCCGCTGCCTGGTGATCAACGATGACAGTTATCACCCCGTGCAGGTCGAGGCCGAAGTCATGGGCTTTGCCGGGCCCAAGGTGTTTCTGATGCCGGTGGGCAGCATCGTCGGGATTGCCCCGGGGGCCCGGGTCGTGCCGCTGGATGACGGCGGCCGCCTGCCCATGGGCATGAGCATGCTGGGCCGGGTGCTCGACGGCGCCGGCCGTGCGCTGGATGGCAAGGGCGGGATGAAGGCCGAGGACTGGGTGCCGATGGACGGCCCGGTGATCAACCCGCTCAACCGCGACCCTATCAGCAAGCCGTTGGATGTGGGCATTCGCAGTATCAACGGCCTGCTTACCGTCGGCCGTGGTCAGCGGCTGGGCCTGTTTGCCGGTACCGGGGTGGGTAAATCGGTGCTGCTGGGCATGATGACCCGCTTCACCGAAGCCGAAATCATCGTGGTCGGCCTGATCGGTGAGCGGGGGCGCGAGGTGAAGGAGTTCATCGAGCACATCCTCGGTGAAGAGGGCCTCAAGCGCTCGGTGGTGGTGGCTTCGCCGGCCGACGATGCCCCGCTGATGCGCCTGCGCGCCGCCATGTATTGCACACGCATTGCCGAGTACTTCCGCGACAAAGGCAAGAATGTGCTGTTGCTGATGGACTCGTTGACCCGTTTCGCCCAGGCCCAGCGGGAAATTGCCCTGGCCATCGGCGAGCCACCGGCCACCCGGGGTTACCCGCCATCGGTGTTCGCCAAGCTGCCCAAGCTGGTGGAGCGGGCAGGCAATGGCGAACCTGGCGGTGGTTCGATCACTGCGTTCTATACTGTGCTGTCTGAAGGCGACGATCAGCAAGACCCGATCGCCGACTCGGCGCGGGGCGTGCTTGACGGCCACTTTGTGCTGTCGCGTCGGCTGGCTGAGGAGGGCCATTACCCGGCCATCGACATCGAAGCGTCGATCAGCCGGGTCATGCCCCAAGTGGTCGATGCCGACCACTTGCGCCAGGCGCAGAAGTTCAAGCAACTGTGGTCGCGCCTGTCGCAAAGCCGCGACCTGATCAGCGTGGGGGCTTACGTGGCCGGCGGTGATCCGGAGACCGACCTGGCCATTGCCTTGCAATCGAAGCTGGTTGAGTTCCTGCGCCAAGGCCTGCGCGAGAATGTGGGCATGGCGCAGAGCCGCGAACAGCTGGGGGCAATTTTCACGCCCCCGGCAGGTTGATAAGCCATGGCGCTGCCCGGACGTGCCGCGCGCCTGGCGCCGGTGGTGGACATGGCCGAAGAAGCCGAGCGCAAGGCGGCTCAGCGCCTTGGTCATTTCCAGCAGCAGGTGGCCACGGCCCAGGCCAAGCTGGCCGAGCTGGAGCGCTTTCGCGAGGATTACCAGCTGCAGTGGATCAACCGCGGCGGGCAAGGGGTCAATGGCAGCTGGCTGGTCAATTATCAGCGTTTTCTGGGGCAGCTGGAAACGGCCATGACCCAGCAGCGGCAAAGCCTGGTCTGGCACCAGAACAACCTCAATAACGCCCGGGGTACCTGGCAGCAGGCTTATGCCCGGGTGGAAGGTTTGCGCAAGCTGGTACAGCGCTACCAGGACGAGGCCCGGCGCGCTGAAGACAAGCGTGAGCAGCGCTTGCTGGATGAGCTGTCGCAGCGCCTGCCGCGGCAAAACCATCTATAGGTGTTCGCCGCAGGCCTTGCAGCGGAATAATTGGCCCGAAACAAATGCGAGGTCTTGCCCGCGAATGCGGTGGCGGCTGCGACGGTGTATGACCGGGTATATTGGCTGGCAGGTCCGGCCTATTCGCGGGTGAACCCGCTCCTACCACGGTATGGGGCGACACCACCGATTGATTGTAGGAGCGGGTTCACCCGCGAAGAGGCCGGCACAGGCCATCAACGCCATGAGCCTGCATCCGCTTGCCACCCCCACCATCGCCTGCTAAACCTTAAAGCAGTTGCATCCGCCATCATCGAAGGAATCGCTAGCATGGCAGTCGAGACTGATTTTTCGCAGGACGGGAAAAAGCTGACCATCAAGATCAAGGGGCGCTTCGATTTCGGCAAGCATCAGGAGTTTCGCGACGCCTACGAACGCCAGCCCAGGCGGCCGGATTCGGTGGTCGTCGACCTGAAGGACACCACATACCTCGACAGCTCCGCGCTGGGCATGCTGCTGTTGCTGCGCGACCACGCGGGCGGCGACGAGTCGGATGTGCGGGTAGTGCATGCCAGCTCCGACGTGCGCAAGATTCTCGCTATCTCCAATTTCGAAAAACTCTTCGATATCAGTTGAGCGCCGACATGCCGGCCGAACAGGCGTTGACCGTGCTGGTCGCCGAAGACAGTGCTGTCGATCGCCTTCTGCTTGCGCAGATCGTGCGCCGCCAGGGGCATAAGGTATTCACCGCGGAGAACGGCGAACAGGCGGTAGCGCTGTACCTTGAGCGGCGCCCGCAACTGGTGCTGCTGGACGCCTTGATGCCGGTCATGGATGGCTTCGAGGCGGCGCGGCAGATCAAGGCATTGGCTGGCGAGGCGCTGGTGCCGATCATTTTCCTGACGTCGCTGAATGAAGAAGAAGGCCTGGTGCGTTGCCTGGAGGCGGGGGGCGATGATTTCATGGCCAAGCCCTACAGTGCGGTGATCCTCGCTGCCAAGATTCGCGCCATGGACCGTCTGCGTCGCTTGCAGGCAACGGTACTGGAACAGCGTGACCAGATCACCCGGCATCACCATCACCTGCTTAACGAGCAGCGGGTCGCCAAGGCGGTGTTCGACAAGGTGGCCCACTCGGGTTGCCTTTCTGCACCCAACATTCGCTACCTGCAATCGCCTTACGCGCTGTTCAATGGCGACCTGATGCTGGCGGCATTTACCCCGGCCGGCGACATGCGTGTGCTGCTTGGCGATTTCACCGGTCACGGCCTGCCGGCGGCGGTCGGCGCCATGCCGATGGCTGAGGTGTTCTACGGCATGACCGCCAAGGGCTACGGCATGGCGCAGATCCTGCGCGAGATGAATGCCAAGCTCAAGCGCATCCTGCCGGTGGACATGTTCTGCTGTGCGCTGCTGCTCAACCTCAGCATGCAGCGCGGCTCGGTGGAGGTGTGGAATGGCGGTATGCCCGATGGTTATCGCCTGTCGGTGGATGGCCAAGTGCTGTCGGCACTGAGTTCGCGGCACCTGCCGCTGGGCATTCTGGCCGCTGAGCGCTTCGATGACAGTACAGAGGTGTTGCCGCTGGCACCGGGCGAGCGCCTGTTGCTGCTGTCAGACGGTGTGCTCGATACCGCCGACGACCAGGAGCGCCTGTTTGGCGTACAGCGCCTGCGAGCGGTGCTGGCCGACAACCACGACCCCGTGCAGTTGTTCGATGAGCTGATGCTGGCCCTGGAGCGTTTTGGTGGGCAGCCACGCGATGACATCAGCTTGTGCGACATTCGCATGTTCACTGCCGAGGAGCGGGTGCCGGCACCGATGATCTACTCTGATAGTGGCCGCTCCAGCCCGCTGGACTGGTCGCTGAGCTTCGAAGTGCGGGGCGAAAGCCTCAAGCGCTTCAACCCTGTGCCTTACCTGGTGCAGTTGTTGCAAGAAATTCATGGCCTGCGCGCGCGTACCGGCAACTTGCACAGTGTGCTTAGCGAGTTGTATGCCAATGCGCTAGAGCATGGTGTGCTGGGCCTTGACTCACAGCTCAAGCGCGATGTGCAGGGCTTTACCGACTATTACCAGGAGCGCGCCCGGCGCCTGGGCTCGCTGACCGAAGGCTTTGTAAGCATCGATTTCAAGGTTGAACCGCATGGCGGCGGTGGGCGTCTGATGATCGAGGTGCGCGACAGTGGTGCCGGCTTCGACGTGCAGCAAGTGCTTGCGCGGCCTTCGCTGGATCAGGGGCTGAGCGGTCGCGGTCTGAATCTGGTGCGGCAGTTGGCCAGTGACGCGCGCTGGAGTGAAGGCGGGCGTTGCGCGCATGTGGAGTTCGTATGGTGAGCCACGGGTTGGCTCGGGCATAATCTGGCTTGATCAAGGAGTGAACAAGTGACTGACATGCATATTGACCACAAGGTACTCAGTGACCTGCGTGAGGTCATGGAAGATGGCTACCTGCAGTTGGTGCAGACTTTTCTCGACGACTCAGAGCGGCGTCTTGGCCAGCTGCACGCGGCCAAAAGCGCCGAGGAGCTTGGCGCGGCAGCCCACAGTTTCAAGGGCAGCAGCAGCAACATGGGCGCGGTGGCCTTGGCCAGCCTGTGCCAGCAGCTCGAAGAGCGCGCACGGCGGCCTCCGTTATATGGAATTGAAGACTTGATCAGCCGCATCGACATGGAATTCGTCGTGGTGCAGCACTTTTACCGTGGTGAGCAGCAACGTATTTCCGCAGGCTGATACGCGAGTTGGCGCGAGTTTTGCCTGTCTCTGCACCGATGATTTTTGTTTCTGGCGCGGAGACCGCTCGATGCCTGTCGCACCCAACCCTTTGTTGCAAGCCAATGCCATTGCCAAGACCTCGCGTTCGGCCACCGTGCAGGCGGACAAGCCGCTGCAGGCGCTGGGCGACAAGGGCGATGCCTTTGGCCAGGTGATGGCCAAGCAGGGCCGCGACAAGGTTACCGGGCAGGACGACAAGGTCGCTCAAGCCAAGCCCAAGGACAAACCTGATGCGGCAGCCGGCGGCAAGAAAGACCCGGCTGGCAAAGCTGCAGTTGCCGATGACGGCAACAAGTTGCCAGAAGAGGATTCGGCCCAGGCCGATACGGGTGTGCGTGATGCCAGCCTGGTGGCCGGTCAGGTCACTGATGCCCAGCCCGGCGCGCAATTGATCCAGGCTCAGGCCGAGGCGGTGGCGCCAGTGCTGCAGGCGGCCACGGCGCAAACCCAGGTCGCCGCGGCACTGCCTGAAGAGCCGTCCGCCGAGGAGGCCTTCGATCCGGATGCTGACCCCCTGGCCAACCTGCCAACCCTGCGCCTCGCGCTGGAGCACAGTGCCCAGGCCAAGGGTGGCACCTCGGCACATGCCCTCGATGCTGCCCAGGCTCAGGGCGAGGAAGGGCAGGCGGCCGTCAATACCTTGGCGAATTTGGTCGAGAATACCGATGGCGAAAGCGCCGAATCCGGTGACAAGGCCTTTGGCAGCTTGCTTGAGGACGGCCTGAAAGACACCAAGAGTGCCAGCAGCGACACCCGCATCGATGATTTTGCCAACCGCCTGGCCAACCTGACCCAGGCGGCCACGGCCAAGACCGCCAATGCCGTGCCGGCCAATGCGAACCCGCTGCATCAGCCATTGCCAATGAACCAGAACGCTTGGGCCGAAGGCCTGGTCAACCGGGTCATGTACCTGTCCAGCCAGAACCTCAAGTCGGCTGATATCCAACTGGAGCCGGCAGAACTCGGTCGCCTCGACATTCGCGTCAATGTTGCGGCGGACCAGGCCACCCAGGTCACCTTCATCAGCGGCCACGCCGGCGTGCGTGACGCCCTCGATAGCCAGGTGCATCGCCTGCGCGAACTGTTTGCCCAGCAGGGGTTGGCGCAGCCGGATGTCAACGTGGCTGACCAGTCGCGCGGGCAGCAACAACAGCAGGGGCAGGCGCAGGGCAGCAACCTTTCCGGGGTGGCGGCGCGCCGGGCCGAGCAGGGTGGGGTCGAGGCGGTCGATAGCGCCCGGCCTTTGGAGCAGCAGGTGGTTGTCGGCGACAGTGCGGTCGATTACTACGCCTGATAACGGTTGGTCTGGGCTGGCTTCTTCGCGGGCGAGCCCGCTCCCACAGGCATTTCGTTGATTTCGAACCCTGTGCGGTAGCTGTGGGAGCGGGCGTGGCCGCGAAGCAGCCAGCACCGCAAAACCTGCTGGAATCCATCCCCTGCAAAATCTGGCATAACACTTGCTCAAGCCAAGCCATCCTCCCTTGAACCCCCCGATGGACGACGGATTATTGGCATGGCGAAGAGCGAAGCAGTCAAAGACCCCGCCACTAAAGGCAAACTCAAGCTGATCCTGCTGGCCGTCGTAGGCCTGCTGCTGGCGATCGGCCTTTCGGTGGGCGCTACCTGGTTCATCATGCACAAGAGCGAGCCCGCTCCGGCCGCCGAAGCCGCGGCCGGCAACGTCAAGCCAGCGGCGATCTACGAGGCGCTGACCCCGGCCTTCGTGGTCAACTTCAACCAGAACGGCCGCCAGCGCTACATGCAGCTGAGCATCACCCTGCAGGCGCGTAACCAGGCCGACCTGGATGCCCTCAAGGTGCACATGCCGGTGATCCGCAACAACCTGGTGATGATGTTCTCCGGGCAAGGGTTCGACACCCTCGCCAGCAGCCCGGTAGGGCAGGAGATGCTGCGTCAGAAGGCCACCGCGGTGGTCCAGGAAGTGGCGCAGAAGGAAGTCGGCAAGCCGGTCATCGACCAGTTGCTGTTCACCAATTTCGTATTGCAGTAGGAGTCCGCAATGGCCGTACAGGACCTGCTGTCCCAGGATGAAATCGATGCCCTGTTGCACGGTGTCGACGACGGGCTGGTGCAGACCGAGAGTGCATCCGAGCCTGGCAGTATCAAAAGCTACGACCTGACCAGTCAGGACCGTATCGTGCGGGGTCGCATGCCGACCCTGGAAATGATCAACGAGCGCTTCGCCCGCTACACCCGTATCAGCATGTTCAACCTGCTACGCCGCTCCGCAGACGTGGCCGTGGGGGGCGTGCAGGTCATGAAGTTCGGCGAATACGTGCACTCGCTGTACGTGCCCACCAGCCTCAACCTGGTCAAGATCAAGCCGCTGCGCGGCACTTCGCTGTTCATCCTCGACGCCAAGCTGGTGTTCAAGCTGGTGGACAACTTTTTTGGCGGCGATGGCCGCCACGCCAAGATCGAAGGGCGTGAGTTCACCCCGACCGAACTGCGTGTGGTGCGCATGGTGCTGGACCAGTGTTTCGTCGACCTCAAGGAAGCCTGGCAGGCGATCATGCCGGTCAGCTTCGAGTACATGAACTCCGAGGTCAACCCGGCCATGGCCAACATTGTCGGCCCCAGCGAGGCGGTGGTGGTGTCCACCTTCCACATCGAACTGGACGGCGGCGGCGGCGATCTGCACGTGACCATGCCGTACTCGATGATCGAGCCGGTGCGGGAAATGCTCGACGCCGGTTTCCAGTCGGACCTGGACGACCAGGACGAGCGCTGGGTCAAGGCCCTGCGCGAGGACGTGCTGGACGTGGCCGTGCCAATGACCGCCACGGTCGCCCGACGCCAGCTGAAGCTGCGCGACATCCTGCACATGCAGCCGGGTGATGTGATCCCGGTGGAGCTGCCCGAGCACCTGGTGCTGCGCGCTAACGGGGTGCCAGCGTTCAAGGCGCGGCTTGGCTCGCACAAGGGCAACCTGGCCCTGCAGATCATTGACCCGATCGAACGCCGCTGACGGTGTGCCGGTCGCTTACAACGAATTGAATGCCTGTCGAGGAAATCATGGCTAACGAAAACGAGATCACCTCCCCAGAGGACCAGGCACTGGCCGATGAGTGGGCCGCAGCGTTGGAAGAAACCGGTTCTGCCGGCCAGGCCGACATCGATGCACTGCTGGGCGGGGACACCGGCAGCAGCGGCCCGGGCCGCCTGCCGATGGAAGAATTCGCCAGCTCGCCGAAGCCGAACGAAAATGTCAGCCTCGAAGGCCCTAACCTGGACGTGATCCTGGATATCCCGGTGAACATTTCCATGGAAGTGGGCAGCACCGAGATCAACATCCGCAACCTGCTGCAGCTCAACCAGGGCTCGGTGATCGAGCTCGACCGCCTGGCCGGGGAGCCGCTCGACGTGCTGGTCAACGGTACGCTGATCGCCCATGGCGAAGTGGTCGTGGTCAACGAAAAGTTCGGCATCCGCCTGACCGACGTGATCAGCCCCAGCGAACGTATCAAGAAGCTGCGCTGAGTGAAGGGCACGATGCGCGCCATCGCCGTGGCAGCGGTGCTGTTCGCCAGCCACGCCTGCCTGGCTGCGGCCACGCCAGCGGCCACCCCGGCGGCTCAACCTGGCAGTCTCGGCGGGCAGCTGGCGCAGATGGTCTTGGGCCTGCTGCTGGTGGTGGGCCTGATCTTCTTCCTGGCCTGGCTGCTGCGGCGCCTGCAGAGCACCGCTGTGAAGGGTGGGCAGGTGATCGAGATTGTCGGCAGCCGTGCCATCGGCCCGCGTGACCGCCTGCTGCTGGTGCAGGTGGGCAAGGAGCAGATCCTGATAGGCCATACCCCCGGCACCATCGAGGCCCTGCACGTACTGGCCGAACCCGTGGAAGTGCCGGCAAGCGTCCGTCAGGCGACGCCGGAGTTTGCCCAGCGGCTGATGGAGCTGATGGGCAAGGACCCTAAGGACAACAAGTGATGAGCGGCGCGCTGCGTACGTTGTTGACTCTGGCGCTGCTGCTGGCTGCGCCGCTGGCCCTGGCCGCCGACCCGCTGTCGATCCCGGCCATCACCCTGTCCAACACCCCGGACGGGCAACAGGAATATTCGGTCAGCCTGCAAATCCTGCTGATCATGACCGCGCTGAGCTTCATCCCGGCGTTCGTCATTCTGATGACCAGCTTTACCCGCATCATCATCGTGTTTTCGATTTTGCGCCAGGCCCTGGGCCTGCAGCAGACGCCGTCGAACCAGCTGTTGACCGGCATGGCGCTGTTCCTGACCATGTTCATCATGGCGCCGGTGTTCGATCGGGTGAACCAGGACGCGCTGCAGCCGTACCTGAAGGAGCAGATGACTGCCCAGCAGGCGATCGACAAAGCTCAGGGCCCGCTCAAGGACTTCATGCTGGCGCAAACCCGGCAGAGCGACCTTGACTTGTTCATGCGCCTGTCCAAGCGCACCGACATCGCCGGCCCCGACCAGGTGCCGCTGACGATCCTGGTGCCGGCATTCGTCACGTCGGAGCTCAAGACCGCGTTCCAGATCGGGTTCATGATCTTCATCCCGTTCCTGATCATCGACATGGTGGTGGCCAGTGTGCTGATGGCCATGGGTATGATGATGCTGTCGCCGCTGATCATCTCGCTGCCGTTCAAGATCATGCTGTTCGTGCTGGTCGACGGCTGGGCGCTGATCATGGGCACCCTGGCCAGCAGTTTCGGCGGCGTCTGACGCCGTCAAGGAGAGCCGCCGATGACACCTGAAGTAGCTGTCGACCTGTTCCGTGATGCCCTGTGGCTGACAACCTTGATGGTTGCCGTGCTGGTGGTGCCGAGCCTGTTGGTGGGCCTGGTGGTGGCGATGTTCCAGGCGGCCACGCAGATCAACGAACAGACCCTGAGCTTTCTGCCGCGCCTGCTGGTGATGCTGATCACGCTGATCATTGCCGGGCCGTGGCTGGTGCAGAAATTCATGGAGTACATCACCACGCTCTACACCAACATCCCGCAGCTCATAGGTTGATGCGGCGATGCTGGAACTGACCGACACGCAGATCGGCACCTGGGTCGCCACCTTCATCCTGCCGTTGTTCAGGGTGACCGCGGTGCTGATGACCATGCCGATTTTCGGTACCCGCATGTTGCCGGCGCGGGTGCGCTTGTACGTGTCCGTGGCCATCACCGTGGTAATCGTGCCGGCACTGCCGCCACTGCCTGAATTCGACCCGCTGAGCCTGCGCGGTTTGCTGCTGTGCGCCGAGCAGATCATCGTTGGCGCACTGTTTGGCCTGGCCTTGCAGTTGTTGTTCCAGGCTTTCGTGATTGCCGGGCAGATTGTTGCGGTGCAGATGGGCATGGCCTTCGCCTCGATGGTTGACCCCGCCAACGGGGTCAACGTCACGGTAATCAGCCAGTTCATGACCATGCTGGTGAGTGTGTTGTTCCTGTTGATGAACGGCCACCTGGTGGTGTTCGAGGTGCTGACCGAAAGTTTTACCACCTTGCCGGTGGGGAGTGCGCTGGTGGTCAACCACTTCTGGGAGTTGGCCGGGCGCATGGGCTGGGTGTTCGGTGCCGGCCTGCTGTTGATTCTGCCGGTGATTGCCGCGCTGCTGGTGGTGAACATCGCCTTTGGCGTAATGACCCGCGCAGCGCCACAGCTGAATATTTTCTCCATCGGCTTCCCGCTGACCTTGGTCATGGGCATGTTCGTCTTCTGGGTGGGCCTGGCCGATATACTGTCTCACTATCAGGCATTGGCCAGTGAAACGCTGCAGTGGCTGCGTGAGCTGGCGAGGGCGCGCTGAACATGGCAGAAAGCGAGAGCGGTCAGGACAAGACAGAAGACCCCACCGAAAAGCGCAAACGCGATGCCCGTGAGAAGGGCGAGGTCGCGCGCTCCAAGGAGCTGAACACGGTGGCGGTGACCCTGGCGGGCGCTGGTGGCCTGCTGGCATTCGGTGGTCACTTGGCCGAAACACTGCTGGCGTTGATGCGCATGAACTTCAGTTTGACCCGCGACATCATCGTCGATGAACGGGCCATGGGGGCCTTTCTGCTGGCCTCGGGCAAGATGGCTATCTGGGCGGTGCAGCCGGTGTTGATCCTGCTGTTCGTGATTTCCTTCGTGGCGCCCATCGCGCTTAGCGGCTTCTTGTTCTCGGGCAGCTTGCTGCAGCCCAAATTCAGCCGCATGAACCCGCTGTCGGGGATCAAGCGCATGTTCTCGATGCAGGCCTTGACTGAATTGCTCAAGGCGCTGGCCAAGTTTTTCGTGATTCTGGTGGTGGCGGTGGTGGTGCTCTCCGGTGACCGCCAGGCCTTGCTGTCGATTGCCAATGAGCCGCTGGAGCAGGCGATCATTCATAGCTTGCAGGTGGTGGGCTGGAGTGCCTTGTGGATGTCGGCCGGGCTGTTGCTGATTGCCGCGGCAGATGTGCCGTTCCAGCTGTACCAGACGCACAAGAAAATGAAGATGACCAAGCAGGAAGTGCGCGACGAGTACAAGGACAGCGAGGGCAAGCCCGAGGTCAAGCAACGTATTCGCCAACTGCAGCGCGAGGTGTCGCAGCGGCGCATGATGGCGGCGGTACCGGATGCAGATGTGATCATCACCAACCCGACGCATTATGCGGTGGCGTTGCAATACGACCCGGAGAAAGGCGGTGCGGCGCCGTTGCTGCTGGCCAAGGGTAGCGATTTCATGGCGTTGAAGATTCGTGAAATTGGCGTGGAGCACAACATCCAGATCCTCGAGTCGCCGGCGCTGGCGCGGGCGATCTATTACTCCACCGAACTTGAGCAGGAGATCCCGGCGGGGCTGTACCTGGCGGTGGCGCAGGTGCTGGCGTATGTGTTCCAGATTCGCCAATACCGCGCCGGCAAGGGCAAGCGCCCAGAGCCGCTGAAGGACGACCTGCCGATCCCGCCGGACCTGCGCCGCGACAATTGACCTTGTGTCACGGCTTCTGGCTCTTTCGCGGGTGAACCCGCTCCTACACCTGATCGGGGATGGACACACATCGGTGTTTGGGCACAGGCCGTCGTGTAGGAGCGGGTTCACCCGCGAAAGGGCCGGGCCTGCTGGCCAATCTCTACCCGCCGTTCACCATTGCCGCCGCTACCGTATTCGCGGGTAAACCCGCTCCTACACCTGATCGGGGATGGACACACATCGGTGATTGGGCGCAGGCCGTCGTGTAGGAGCGGGTTCACCCGCGAAAGGGCCGGCGCCGGCAACATAAATCTCCCTTCGAGCAAAGTTGGAAGGCTTCTTGCAAAGCCACGCCCAGGCGCCCCCTGGGCGTCAAAGTTTTGCATCAAGAGGACTCGCGGTGGATCGCACTCAGTTAATCAGCAACGCCCGCAACAACCTGGCCGGGCTCGGCCGGGGCAACCTGGGTGTGCCGCTGTTACTGCTGGTGATGTTGGCAATGATGATGTTGCCGATACCGCCGTTCCTGCTCGACGTGTTTTTCACCTTCAACATCGCCCTGTCGATCGTGGTGCTGCTGGTCTGTGTATACGCCCTGCGCCCCCTCGACTTCGCCGCGTTCCCCACCATCCTGCTGGTGGCCACGTTGTTGCGCCTGGCCCTGAACGTGGCGTCTACCCGTGTGGTCATGCTGCATGGCCAGGAGGGCCACGGCGCTGCCGGTAAAGTGATCCAGGCCTTTGGTGAGGTGGTGATCGGCGGTAACTACGTGGTCGGTGCCGTGGTGTTCGCCATCCTCATGATCATCAACTTCGTGGTGGTGACCAAGGGTGCCGGGCGTATCTCGGAAGTGAGTGCGCGTTTCACCCTCGACGCCATGCCCGGCAAGCAGATGGCCATCGACGCCGACCTCAATGCCGGCCTGATCGACCAGGCCCAGGCCAAGCACCGACGTGCCGAGGTGGCGCAGGAGGCCGAGTTCTACGGTTCGATGGACGGTGCCAGCAAGTTCGTGCGCGGCGACGCCATCGCCGGCTTGCTGATCCTGTTCATCAACCTGATCGGTGGCATGCTCATCGGCATGCTGCAGCACAATATGTCGTTCAGCGAGGCCGGCAAGGTCTACGCCCTGCTGACCATTGGTGACGGTTTGGTGGCGCAATTGCCATCACTGCTGCTGTCCACCGCCGCCGCGATCATGGTCACCCGTGCTTCAGGCTCTGAAGACATGGGCAAGCTGATCAATCGGCAGATGTTCGATTCGCCCAAGGCGCTGGCGGTGTCGGCGGGGCTGATGATCGTCATGGGCCTGGTGCCGGGCATGCCGCACATTGCCTTCCTCAGCCTCGGCCTGATGGCGGCCGGCGGCGCCTACCTGGTGTGGAAGAAACAGCAACAGGCCAAGGTCAAAGCCCAGCAAGAGGCGCAGCGTCAGCAGGACCTGCTGCCCTCGCCACAGCGCGCGCTGGAAACCAAGGAGCTGGGTTGGGACGACGTCACCCCCATCGACATGATCGGCCTGGAGGTCGGCTATCGGCTGATCCCGCTGGTCGATCGCAACCAGGGCGGCCAGTTGCTGGCGCGGATCAAGGGCGTGCGCAAGAAGCTGTCGCAGGACCTGGGCTTCCTGATGCCCACCGTGCACATTCGTGACAACCTCGACCTGCAACCCAGCGCCTATCGCCTGACCCTGATGGGGGTGATTCTGGCCGAGGCGGAGATCTACCCGGACCGCGAACTGGCGATCAACCCTGGGCAGGTGTTTGGCACCCTCAACGGTATTGCCGCGCGCGACCCGGCGTTTGGCCTGGAAGCAGTGTGGATCGACGTCGGCCAGCGCTCACAGGCGCAGTCGCTGGGTTACACCGTGGTCGATGCCAGCACCGTGGTGGCCACCCACCTCAACCAGATTCTGCAGAAACACTGCCACGAGCTGATCGGCCACGAAGAGGTTCAGCAACTGCTGCAAGTGCTGGCCAAGGCATCGCCTAAACTTGCAGAAGAGCTGGTGCCGGGTGTCATTTCCTTGTCGGGGCTGCTCAAGGTGCTGCAAGCCCTGTTGTCGGAACAGGTGCCAGTGCGCGATATTCGCAGTATTGCCGAGGCCATCGCGAACAACGCCGGCAAGAGTCAAGATACCGCCGCACTGGTGGCGGTGGTGCGCGTCGGATTGTGTCGCGCCATCGTGCAAAGCATTGTCGGCGTTGAGTCGGAGCTTCCAGTGATTACCCTGGAGCCAAGGTTGGAACAGATTTTGCTGAATAGTCTGCAAAGGGCCGGGCAGGGTCAGGAAGATGGTGTTCTTCTGGAGCCTAGCATGGCCGAGAAGCTGCAACGTTCGCTGATCGAGGCGGCCCAGCGCCAGGAAATGCAGGGTCAGCCGGCCATCCTGCTGGTCGCCGGCCCGATCCGCGCCATGTTGTCGCGTTTCGGTCGCCTGGCTGTACCGAATTTGCATGTTCTGGCGTATCAGGAAATACCTGACAACAAGCAAGTCACCATCGTTGCCACCGTGGGCCCTAACGGCTGAGGTAGGGGATAATGCAAGTTAAGCGATTTTTCGCCGCCGATATGCGTCAGGCCATGAAACTGGTCCGTGACGAGCTGGGCGCCGATGCCGCAATCATTGGCAACCGCCGCATTGCCGGTGGTGTCGAGCTGACGGCCGCGCTGGACTACAAGCTGTCCGCCCTGGCCCCGCGTGTGCCCAACGCCGAGCTGGAAGAAGAGCTGCGCAAGACCCACACGCGCATTGCCACTGCCCAGGCCGAGCTGGACCAGCGTCAGGACAGCAGCGACAACAACCGCCAATTGTTCGCCGGGCAATCTTTGACCGCTGCCGAACCGTTGATCGAGCCGCACGTCGATGCCCCTGAGGCCGCTGCCGTACCGGCTGCTGCGCCGGTTGACCCGCGCCTGTTCGATGCCATGCGCTCGGAGCTGTCGGGCCTGCGTGAGCTGCTGGAAGTGCAACTCGGTTCGCTGGCCTGGAATCAGCTGCAGGGCAGCAAGCCGCAGCAGGCCAACCTTTGGCGCCGCCTGCAGCGCATCGGCCTGTCCGGGCCGATCGCCCGCGAGCTGCTGGACCTGACCGCCGAGATCGAGGAACCGCGCCAGGCCTGGCGCATGCTGCTGGCTCACTTGGCGCGGATGATCGAAGTACCTGAAATCGAGCCGATCGAAGAGGGCGGGGTGATCGCCATGGTCGGCCCGGCGGGCATGGGCAAGACCACCACCCTGGCCAAGCTGGCCGCGCGCTATGTGCTCAAGTACGGCGCGCAGAACCTGGCGCTGGTGAGCATGGACAGCTTCCGTATCGGCGCCCAGGAACAGCTCAAGACCCTGGGCCGCATCCTCAACGTGCCGGTGACTTACGTCGACCCGGGCCAGTCGCTGGCAGCAGCGCTGGAGCCACTGCTGCGCAAGCGCGTGGTGCTGATCGATACTGCCGGCCTGCAAGCCAGCGACCCTGCGCTGCGCATGCAGCTGGAAACCTTGGCCGGGCGTGGCATTGCCGCGAAGAACTACCTGGTGCTGGCCACCACCAGCCAGAAGCAGGTGCTGACCGCCGCCTACCACAGCTACAAGCGCTGTGGCCTGGCCGGCTGCATCCTGACCAAACTCGATGAAACGGCAAGCCTTGGCGATGTGTTGAGCCTTGCCATCAGTCATGAACTGCCAGTGGCCTATCTTACCGATGGCCCACGCATTCCTGACGACCTGCACCTGCCAAGGGGCCACCAGTTGGTCACGCGGGCGGTGAATGTGCAGCAGCAGGACGAGCCCAGCGAAGAGGCCATGGCCGACATGTTCGCTGATCTCTATCACAACCCACGGCGAGCGGGTTGACCATGAAGCGTGTGCAAAGTCGCTATGCCAAGGGGCACGCAGAATTGCCCTACGTGTGGCCTGAGTCCCAGCGAGACAAGGTAAAGAACAGACATGGGTAGCATGCATCCCGTACAGGTGATCGCCGTGACCGGTGGCAAAGGTGGCGTCGGCAAGACTAACGTTTCAGTGAACTTGTCCCTGGCGCTGGCCGAGCTTGGCCGCAGGGTCATGCTGCTGGACGCCGACCTGGGCCTGGCCAATGTCGACGTGTTGCTGGGCCTTACCCCCAAACGTACCCTCGCCGATGTGATTGAAGGGCGTTGCGAGCTGCGTGACGTAATGCTGCAGGGCCCCGGCGGTGTGCGCATCGTACCGGCAGCCTCGGGCACCCAGAGCATGGTGCATCTGGCCCCGGCCCAGCATGCCGGGCTGATCCAGGCGTTCAGCGAGATCGGCGACAACCTCGATGTGTTGGTGATCGATACCGCTGCGGGTATCGGTGACTCGGTGGTCAGCTTCGTTCGCGCCGCCCAGGAAGTGCTGCTGGTGGTGTGTGATGAACCTACCTCGATTACCGACGCCTACGCGTTGATCAAGCTGCTCAATCGCGACTATGGCATGAACCGTTTCCGTGTGTTGGCCAACATGGCGCAGAGCCCGCAGGAAGGGCGCAACCTGTTTGCCAAGCTGACCAAGGTCACCGACCGCTTCCTTGACGTTGCCCTGCAGTACGTGGGTGCCGTGCCGTACGACGAGTGCGTGCGCAAGGCGGTGCAGAAGCAGCGTGCCGTCTACGAAGCCTTCCCTCGCTCCAAGTGTGCGCTGGCCTTCAAGGCGATTGCCCAGAAGGTCGACAGCTGGCCGCTGCCGGCCAATCCGCGCGGCCATCTGGAGTTCTTTGTCGAGCGCTTGGTGCAACCCACCAGCGCGGGACCCGTACTATGAACGCCAGCGGCTTCAAGATGTACAGCCGGGCGGCGAAGGACGCCCAGTACGAGCTGATCGAACGCTACGCCCCGCTGGTCAAGCGCATCGCGTACCACCTGTTGGCGCGGTTGCCGGCCAACGTGCAAGTCGAGGACCTGATCCAGGCCGGCATGATCGGCCTGCTGGAAGTGGCCAACAAATACGACGCCAGCAAGGGCGCCAGCTTTGAGACCTACGCCGGCATCCGCATCCGCGGGGCCATGCTGGACGAAGTGCGCAAAGGCGATTGGGCACCGCGTTCGGTACACCGCAACACCCGTATGGTCAGTGATGCCATGCGTGCAGTTGAGGCCAGAACAGGCCGTGACGCTAAAGATCATGAAGTTGCTGCCGAACTCCAATTGAGTCTCGATGATTACTACGGGATCTTGAACGATACCCTGGGCAGCCGCCTGTTCAGCTTTGACGACCTGTTGCAGGACGGCGAGCACGAAGGGCTGCATGAGGATGGCGCCAGTGGCCAGGTCGAACCTGCGCGCGGCCTGGAGGAGGAGCGCTTCCAGGCTGCCCTGACCGAGGCTATCGCCAACCTGCCGGAGCGTGAGCGCCTGGTGCTGGCGCTGTACTACGACGAAGAGCTGAACCTCAAGGAAATCGGTGAGGTGCTGGGTGTCAGCGAGTCGCGGGTCAGCCAGTTGCACAGCCAATGTGCCGCGCGCCTGCGCAGCCGCCTGGGGGAATGGCGGGCGCGTTGAGCCCACTGTCGTTGCAGTCGTTTTCCACGTTGTACCGAATTGAATGAGTGCGTGCTCGGTAGGCCGAGCGCGTTTGAGACTGCTTGGAGGTCTAATTGGACAAGAACATGAAAATCCTCATCGTTGACGACTTTTCGACGATGCGGCGGATCATCAAGAACCTGTTGCGTGACCTGGGTTTCACCAACACCGACGAAGCCGATGACGGCACCACGGCGTTGCCGATGCTGGAAAACGGTCACTACGACTTCCTGGTGACCGACTGGAACATGCCGGGCATGTCCGGCATCGACCTGCTGCGTAAAGTGCGTGCCAGCGACAAGCTGAAAAGCATGCCGGTCTTGATGGTGACCGCTGAAGCCAAGCGCGACCAGATCATTGAAGCGGCACAGGCCGGCGTCAATGGTTACGTGGTCAAGCCGTTCACCGCTCAGGTGCTCAAAGAGAAGATCGAGAAGATCTTCGAACGCGTCAACGGCTGAGTCACGTCAGGGGGGGCGCGTCATGGATTCATCACAAACGTCTTTGGGCGAGTTCGAGTCGACCCTGAAGAAGCATGCCCAGGAGTTGGTCGAAAGCCTGGAGCGGGGCCGTTTCGGCGAGGCGGTGCAGTTGATTCACGAACTGAACCAGACCCGCGACCGCGGCCTGTACCAGGAAGTCGGCAAGCTGACTCGCGAGCTGCACAGTGCCATCGTCAGTTTCCAGATCGACCCCACCATGCCGCAGGCAGAAGAGGTGTCGCAAATTACCGACGCCACCGAGCGCCTGTCGTATGTGGTCAAGCTGACCGAGGGCGCGGCCAACCGCACCATGGACCTGGTCGAGGAAAGCACACCGGTGCTCAATGAGCTGGCCAGCGAGGCCAAGGCCCTGAGCACCGACTGGCAGCGCTTCATGCGCCGCGAAGTGGCTGCGCCGGAATTCCGTGATCTGGTCAAGCGAGTCGACAGTTTCCTGACGCACAGCGCCGAGGGCAACCGCAAGGTTTCCGGGCACCTCAATGACATTTTGCTGGCCCAGGACTATCAGGACCTGACCGGCCAGGTGATCAAGCGCGTCACCGCACTGGTGACCGAGGTGGAAAGCAACCTGCTCAAGCTGGTGCTGATGGCCAGCCAGGTCGACCGCTTTGCCGGTATAAAACATGACCACGATCAATTGCGTGCAGAAAAAGATCGAGAAAAACATCCGACTCGGGGTGAAGGTCCGCAGATTCATGCCGATAAGCGTGAAGACGTCGTGTCCGGTCAGGACGATGTCGATGATCTGCTGTCCAGCCTTGGTTTTTAAGGAGCACGTTTGATGAGCTTCGGCGCCGATGAAGAAATCCTCCAGGATTTCCTGGTAGAAGCCGGCGAAATTCTTGAGCAATTGTCCGAGCAACTGGTCGAGCTGGAAAGCCGACCTGACGATGCCGACCTGCTCAATGCGATCTTTCGCGGTTTCCACACTGTAAAAGGGGGCGCCGGCTTCCTCCAGCTGAACGAGCTGGTGGAGTGCTGCCATATCGCCGAGAACGTGTTCGACGTCCTGCGCAAAGGTGAGCGCCGGGTCGATGCGGAACTGATGGATGTGGTGCTCGAGGCACTGGATACGGTCAACAGCATGTTTGGCCAGGTGCGCGAGCGTGCCGAAGTGACACCGGCCACCCCCGCACTGCTGGCGGCGTTGTCGCGCCTGGCCGAACCTGGCGCAGCCGAAACTGTTGCAGCGCCTGCACCGGCGCCGGTTGCCGACGTGTCGGTTGCCGCGCCGGCCGAGACCGAGGAGCAACACCAGGACATCACTGACAGTGAATTCGAGCAGTTGCTCGATTCGCTCGATGCGATCAAGGCGCAAGCGGCGGCCGACGAGCAGATGCAGGGCGAGACTGTCAGCGGTGCGGGTGATGAAATCACCGACGCCGAGTTCGAATCGCTGCTCGACCAGTTGCACGGCAAGGGCCAGTTCAATGCCGAGGTTGCCGCGCCGCCGGTGGCCGTCAGCAGCGAAGCGGTCAGTGATGAGATCACCGACGCCGAATTCGAATCGCTGCTCGACCAGCTGCATGGCAAGGGCACCTTCCAGGCTGGCGCCTTGCCAGCCGCCCAGGCACCAGCGCCTGCCGCACCCGACAACAGTGCCGCCAGCGATGAAATCAGCGAGCACGAGTTCGAAGCCCTGCTGGACCAGTTGCACGGCAAGGGCAAGTTCGGTGGCGATGTTGCCGCTGTAGAGGCCCCGGCTGCTGTCCAGGCGCAAGCGCCGGCTGCCGCCAAGGCCGAAAGCCCGCCAGTGACCAAGCCCGCTGCCGCGCCAGCGCCAGCGCCTTCGCCGGCCAGCAAACCTGCCGCGGCGCCTCGCGCGCCGGCCCCGGCCGCTGAAAAGCATGCCGCCAGCGAAGCGGAAACCACGGTACGCGTCGATACCGCGCGCCTGGACGAGATCATGAACATGGTCGGCGAACTGGTGCTGGTGCGTAACCGTCTGGTGCGCCTGGGCCTGAACAGCGGCGACGAGGCCATGTCCAAGGCCGTGTCCAACCTTGACGTGGTCACCGCCGACCTGCAGACCGCGGTGATGAAAACCCGTATGCAGCCGATCAAGAAAGTCTTCGGCCGCTTCCCGCGCCTGGTCCGCGACCTGGCGCGCCAGTTGAAGAAAGAGATCAATCTGGAGCTGGTCGGCGAAGAGACCGACCTTGACAAGAACCTCGTAGAAGCCTTGGCCGACCCGCTGGTGCACTTGGTGCGCAATGCGGTCGACCACGGTATCGAGATGCCCGAGGAGCGTGAAACGTCTGGCAAGGCACGTACCGGCCGCGTAGTGCTGTCGGCCGAACAGGAAGGCGACCACATCCTGCTGTCGATCTCGGACGACGGCAAGGGCATGGACCCGAACATCCTGCGCGCCAAGGCCGTGGAAAAGGGCCTGATGGACAAGGACGCCGCCGAGCGCCTGAGCGAGTCGGACTGCTACAACCTGATCTTCGCCCCTGGCTTCTCGACCAAGACCGAGATTTCCGATGTGTCCGGGCGTGGCGTGGGCATGGACGTGGTGAAAACCAAGATCTCCCAGCTCAACGGCTCGATCAACATTTTCTCGGCCAAGGGCCAAGGCTCCAAGATCGTCATCAAGGTGCCGCTGACCCTGGCGATCATGCCCACCCTGATGGTGATGTTGGGCAACCAGGCGTTCGCCTTCCCGCTGGTCAACGTCAACGAGATCTTCCACCTCGACCTGTCGCGCACCAACGTGGTCGACGGCCAGGAAGTGGTGATCGTGCGCGACAAGGCGCTGCCGCTGTTCTACCTCAAGCGCTGGCTGGTCCAGGGCCAGGTGCACGAAGAGCAGCACGAAGGCCACGTGGTGATTCTGTCGGTCGGCACCCAGCGCATCGGTTTTGTCGTTGACCAACTGGTGGGCCAGGAAGAAGTGGTCATCAAGCCGCTGGGCAAGATGCTGCAAGGCACCCCGGGCATGTCCGGGGCCACCATTACCGGCGACGGTCGCATCGCGTTGATTCTCGACGTCCCGAGCATGCTCAAGCGTTACGCCGCGCGGCGTATTTGATTTCGGTGGCGCGCCCTGGCGGGTTGCGCCGCCTAATGGAGTGTTTATGGCAGTCAAGGTCCTGGTGGTGGATGATTCTGGTTTCTTCCGCCGCCGTGTCTCGGAAATCCTCTCGGCGGATCCAACGATCCAGGTAGTGGGTACCGCGACCAACGGCAAGGAAGCAATCGACCAGGCGCTGGCGCTCAAGCCCGATGTGATCACCATGGACTACGAAATGCCCATGATGGATGGCATTACCGCCGTGCGGCACATCATGCAGCGCTGTCCGACGCCCGTATTGATGTTCTCGTCGCTGACCCATGAAGGCGCCCGCGTCACCCTCGACGCGCTGGATGCCGGCGCAGTGGACTACCTGCCGAAAAACTTCGAGGACATCTCGCGCAACCCTGACAAGGTCAAGCAGTTGCTGTGCGAGAAGGTGCACACCATTTCGCGCAGCAACCGCCGGATCGGCAGCTATGCCAGAACGGCGCCGGTCGCCGCGCCAGCGCCCGCCAGCACTTTCGCCAGCCAGGCGCAGACGCGCCCGGCAGCACCTGCCCGTGCTGCGGCCCCGACACCGGCGGCCTCGCAGTCGCCGGCACCCAAGCGCAAACCCTACAAACTGGTGGCCATCGGTACCTCCACGGGGGGGCCGGTGGCGCTGCAGCGGGTACTGACCCAGCTGCCGGCCAATTTCCCGGCGCCGATCGTGTTGATCCAGCACATGCCGGCGGCGTTCACCAAAGCGTTTGCCGAACGCCTGGACAAGCTGTGCCGCATCAGCGTCAAGGAAGCCGAAGACGGCGACATGCTGCGCCCGGGCCTGGCCCTGCTGGCCCCCGGTGGCAAGCAGATGATGATCGATGGCCGTGGCACAGTGAAGATCCTGCCCGGCGACGAGCGCCTGAACTACAAGCCGTGCGTGGACATCACCTTCGGTTCGGCGGCCAAGTCGTACGGCGACAAGGTGTTGTCGGTGGTGCTCACCGGCATGGGCGCCGATGGCCGCGAGGGCGCGCGCCTGCTCAAGCAGGGGGGCAGCACGGTGTGGGCCCAGGATGAAGCCAGCTGCGTGATTTATGGCATGCCCATGGCCATCGTCAAGGCCAACCTGGCGGATGCCGTGTACAGCCTGGATGAAATCGGCAAGCACCTGGTGGAGGCGTGCGTCTGATGGACGTCCTCAGCCTGATCGGTTTGATTCTGGCTTTCGTTGCCATCGTCGGTGGCAACTTCCTTGAAGGCGGTCATGTCGGTGCTCTGGTCAATGGCCCGGCGGCTCTGATCGTGCTGGGTGGCACCCTGGCGGCGGCGCTGTTGCAGTCGCCGCTGTCGTCGTTCAAGCGTGCCTTGCAGATTTTGCGTTGGATCCTGTTTCCACCGCGGGTCGATCTGGCGGGCGGCATCGACCGAGTGGTGAACTGGAGCCTGACCGCTCGCAAAGAAGGCCTGCTGGGCCTGGAAGGGGTAGCGGACAGCGAGCCCGACCCCTATGCGCGCAAGGGCCTGCAACTGCTGGTGGATGGCGCCGAGCCGGAAGCGATCCGCAGCATCCTTGAGGTCGACTTCCTTACCCAGGAAGGCCGTGACATCCAGGCAGCCAAGGTATTCGAAAGCATGGGCGGCTATGCGCCGACCATCGGCATCATCGGGGCGGTCATGGGCCTTATCCATGTGATGGGCAATCTGGCCGACCCGTCGCAACTGGGCAATGGCATTGCCGTGGCCTTTGTCGCCACCATTTACGGTGTGGCCAGTGCCAACCTTGTGCTCTTGCCGGTCGCCAGCAAGCTCAAGGCCATCGTCATGCGCCAGTCGCGCTACCGTGAAATGCTGCTCGAAGGCCTGCTGTCGATTGCCGAAGGTGAAAACCCGCGCTCGATCGAGCTGAAGCTGCAAGGCTTCATGGAGTAACCCATGCGTCGCCGTCGTCATACCGAGGAACACGAAAACCACGAGCGCTGGCTGGTGTCGTACGCTGACTTCATCACGTTGCTGTTCGCCTTCTTCGTGGTGATGTATTCCATTTCCTCGATCAACGAGGGTAAGTACAAGGTTATTTCCCAGGCTTTGCTAGGGGTATTCAACGACCCCGAGCGCAGCATGAAGCCGATCCCGATTGGCGATGAGCAGCCGCTGAGCGTTCGCCCGGCCCAACCGCTGGTCAAAGACAGCGAGCAGACCGAAGCGGGCCTGGCGGCGACCAATGTCGACCCGTTGAAAACCATCAGCGATGACGTGCGCGATGCCTTCGGCGACCTGATCAACAGCGACCAGATGACTGTGCGCGGCAACGAGCTGTGGGTGGAGATCGAGCTCAACTCATCGCTGCTGTTTGGCAGCGGTGATGCGATGCCCAGTGACAAGGCGTTTGCGATCATCGAGAAGGTGGCCAACATCCTCAAGCCGTTCGCCAACCCGGTGCACGTCGAAGGCTTCACCGACAACCTGCCGATCCGCACCGCGCAGTACCCCACCAACTGGGAGTTGTCCTCGGCGCGCGCGGCCAGCATCGTGCGGCTGCTGGCCATGGAGGGCGTCAACCCGGCGCGTATGGCTTCGGTGGGCTATGGCGAGTACCAGCCGGTGGCCAGCAACGATACCGCCGAAGGGCGCGCCCGCAACCGCCGGGTGGTGCTGGTGATTTCCCGTAACCTGGAAGTGCGCCGCAGCCTGACAGGCTCGGGCAGCGCCAATGCCACCCCGGATGCCGCATTGCGCCGTGCTGGCACACAAAGTGCACCGGCAATACAAGCAACGGTAGCGAGGCCGTGATACGTCAATTCCCCGTCGCTGATACGAACACGATTTTGAATGTGCCGCCGCCCCCTGTGGGAGCGGGCATGCCCGCGAAGCCAGCGACTCGGTGAATGGCACCGGCTACGCCGGTGTTCGCGGGCTTGCCCGCTCCCACAGAGGGGCGTGCGAGCTTTGAAGTTTTGCGCATGACGGTTGTTTCTACAGTGTCCCTGCCAAATCAATAGATAGAGTTTGCTTGATGAGAGTCTGGGCAGTAGCCAATCAAAAAGGTGGTGTCGGCAAGACCACCACTACCATTGCCCTGGCCGGCCTGCTGGCCGAGGCCGGCAAGCGCGTGGTTGTCGTCGACCTCGACCCGCACGGCTCGATGACCAGCTACTTCGGGCACAACCCGGACGCCCTGGAGCACAGCTGCTACGACCTGTTCCTGCACAAGGGCACGGTGCCCGAAGGCTTGCCCGGGCAACTGCTGCTGCCCACCAGCGATGAGCGCATTTCGCTGCTGCCGTCGAGTACCGCCCTGGCGGTGCTGGAGCGCCAGTCGCCAGGGCAGAATGGCCTGGGCCTGGTAATCGCCAAGAGTCTGGCGCAGCTGTGGCAAGATTTCGACTATGCCCTGATCGACAGCCCACCCTTGCTGGGTGTGCTGATGGTCAATGCCCTGGCCGCCAGCCAGCAGCTTGTGATCCCGGTGCAAACCGAGTTCCTCGCCGTGAAGGGCCTGGAGCGCATGGTCGGCACCTTGGCCATGGTCAACCGTTCGCGCAAGCAGGCGCTGCCGTACCAGATCGTACCGACCCTGTTCGACCGTCGTACCCAGGCGTCGCTTGGCACCCTCAAGTTGCTGCGTGACACCTACGGGCAGCATGTGTGGCAGGGCTACATTCCGGTGGATACGCGCCTGCGCGATGCCAGTCGCAAGGGCGTCACGCCTTCGCAGTTCGACAGCAAGAGCCGTGGGTTGATCGCCTACCGGGCGCTGCTCAAGCACCTGCTCACCTACAAGACCGCAGTGCAGGTGGCCTGATGACTCAAACCCGGCAAACCAGCACCCGGCCGCAGATGGCCCTGCAATCGTACCTGGACGGCCTGCTGCAGGAGGCCACCGAGGCCGAAGACCTGAGCGAGCAGCCGGCAGTGGCTGATGAGTTCGCCGAGGCGGTGCGCGAGGAGCAGGTACGCGATGCCCGGCAGCCAGCCCGGCCTGAGCCCGCCGAAGCCGCCGCCGCCAGCTTTGCCCCGCGGCCGTTCGCCGAGCCCCGTCTGGCGGTACTGCCCAGCGTGATGCCGGTGGAAGCCCCGGTGGTGACGGTGGTCGAGCAGGAGGTCGTGGCCGAAGCCAGCATCCCGGTACTGGTCGAAGAACAAACCGTGGAACCGGCTGTGCCGCTGGTCGATGTGCATCTGCCGGCACCCAACCTGCCCGTACCCCCGGCCACTGTCGACGGTCGTCCGGTGTGGGCGGCCGAGCCGTTCGAATGCCTGCTGTTCGACGTTGCCGGCCTGACCCTGGCGGTGCCGTTGGTGTGCCTGGGCTCGATCTACACCCTGGCTGGCCAGGAGCTGACGCCACTGTTCGGCCAGCCCGACTGGTTCCTCGGCATCCTGACCTGCCAGGCCGGCAACCTGAAGGTGCTGGACACTGCGCGTTGGGTAATGCCCGACCGCTACCGCGATGATTTTCGCCAGGGCCTGCAATACGTGATTTCGGTGCAGGGCTACGAATGGGGGCTGGCGGTGCATCAGGTCAGCCGCTCGCTGCGCCTGGACCCGTCGGAGATCAAGTGGCGCAGCCAGCGTGGCCAGCGCCCGTGGCTGGCCGGCACCGTAATCGAACACATGTGCGCACTGCTCGACGTCGCCGCACTGGCCGAGCTGATCGCCAGCGGTGCGGTCAAGCAGATGCACGCCAAACAGAAATGACACAGAACATACCGCCAACGGCGGATTTTGAGGGTAGGGGAATGAAAAAGTCGTCTGCACAAGGTTCCGAAGATCCGATCCTGCAGTGGGTTACCTTCCGTCTGGACAACGAGTCCTACGGCATCAATGTGATGCAGGTGCAGGAAGTCCTGCGCTACACCGAGATTGCCCCGGTGCCGGGTGCACCGAGCTACGTGCTGGGCATCATCAACTTGCGCGGTAACGTGGTGACGGTGATCGACACGCGTCAGCGTTTTGGCCTGATGCCGACCGAAGTGACCGACAACACCCGTATCGTCATCATCGAAGCCGACAAGCAAGTGGTCGGCATTCTTGTCGACAGCGTGGCCGAAGTGGTTTACCTGCGCCAGTCTGAAATCGAGACCGCGCCGAACGTGGGTAACGAAGAGTCGGCCAAGTTCATTCAGGGCGTGTGCAACAAGAATGGCGAACTGCTGATCCTGGTCGAACTGGACAAGATGATGACCGAGGAAGAGTGGTCCGAGCTGGAGAACATCTGAGTTGATTCTAGAGGTTGCTGTCATCTTCCTGGCGCTGGCCTGGGCGCTGAGCCTGTGGTTTTTCCTCAACTACAGCAAGCGCCAGCGCGAGCTGGCTGCGCAGCAGGCCGAGGGCGATGCGCTGCGTGACCAGCGCATCAAGGACTTGGCCAAGCGTCTGGATGACTACCAGAACGGCACTGTGCGCATGGGTGAGGCCATCCATGAGCTGCGTGCGACAGTGGCTACCCTGCCAGACCGGCTGGAGCGCCTTGAGCAGCGCGACCCCAGCAACGTTACCTTCAGCCAGGCGGCCAAGCTGGTGGGGATGGGGGCGAGTGTTGATGAGTTGACCCAGAGCTGCGGCCTGACCCAGGCCGAGGCGGAGTTGATGAGCAAGGTGCACCGGGCTCCTTGACGGGGGTACCCTCGGCAGCAGGTCCGTCGCCTGGGAAATCGAGCGGCGCCCATGCGTCGCTCGATCTGAAAGGTGTCGCCAGGCCCGTTCAGTACCCGCTGTTCATTTCAGTTGCGAACCCAGGAGTGATTGCCGCCCACGCCGGCGAATCGGTTCAGGGGCAGCAGTTGCTTCAGGGCTGTATTGGCTTGCGAAGGGTTGATGAATGGATAGGTGTTGACGCGTGGCATGGTGTGCAGGTTGATGATCTGGCGCAGGGTCCGCAACCCGGGTAGATGGCGATCGACCACTTCGGTGAGCAGTGCCGGCCCGGTGAGGTAGCTGAGCGTGTTGGCATAGCGGTAGAAACCGCTCGGGTCCTGCTCCAGGCTCGGTCGGCTTTCGTAGAAGTCTGCATGGGTCTGGTAACGTGCGAGCATTTCATCGGAGATCGCATCCAGCAGCGGGTTGCCTGGATGGCTACCAATGAGGCTGGTGTTGTACAGGCAATTCATGCTCATTTTCTCGTTGGACATCGGCGGTGGCAGCAGCAGCCCATCGGGTGGGGTGCGCAGCTCGACCTGATCGATCGTTTCGCCCTTGCCGTCCGGCAGCAGGAAGTCGTCCACGTCCATGTACAGCCCACCCTCATGGTGCAGCATCCGGTAGCGCAGCACATCGGTCGCAGACGCGTAATTGGTGGCGATGCCACCGTTGCCATCCAGCGCTGCCTCGTACTGCGCGTAATAGCGGCTCTGGCGGAAGGCCCGGAAGAAGCCTTGCTCTTCAAGCGGCAATACCTGCAGCCCTGGCGCCCGGGCTGCCAATAGCCTTGCGTTCTGTTCGTAAGCGGTAGGCGAAGCCTTCGACAGAAACAGGCGCATGCTGTATTCACTGTCGCTCAGGCGCGCGGCGTTGGCGGCAAGGTTGGCCAGCAATGGCTCGCTTATGACTTTGTCGCCGACCCAGAGGCTGGAGATGAGTTTGGGGATGGGGGCGCTGTCCGGGGCTGGTGTCGGAATGGTGACTGGCAGTGGCAGGTCGACACCCAGCGCGCGCAAGGTGCGGGTGCGCATGGCGTCGGTGACTGGGCGCTGCCTGTCGAGCGCCACAAGGTCACGGCTGCCAGGCACTGCGATGTAGGCTTGCGGCTCGACCTCGTTGACGGTTTCCTTGATGATGAATGCGTCGTGCTCCAGGTCATAGACCACGCGTGCATTGTAGGTTTCGATGCTGCATTCCAGGTCGTCCAGTTCGCCATCGTAGTGTGGCAAGCGTATCACCGCGCCGGCAACAGCCGGGTCGCCTTCGTCAAGCGGTGTAATCGGCTCGTGGTGGTGGAAGTACTCCGCGCCTTCTGGCTCTGGAAGCCGCGGTGGGCTGGTCGGGCTCAACGGATAGCCGAGCTGCTCGTTGACCTCGCGCGGCATGACAAAACCATCGCTTTTGAACTCGAACAGGGCCTTGATGCCTGCTGTGCCCTCCGTTGCCAGCGGTACGGCGTTGAACAGCCCCCAGGCGATGTCGCCCACCCCGTCCTGTTTGGCTTTCAGGCTGTGGCCGTTGATCACCTGATCCAGGCCCAGGCCCAACTGGGCAATGCCACCGAGCGCCAGCAGTGGCGCCAGCCCCGGCACCACCAGGCACAGTGGCGCTAGCAGGTTGAGCGTGTTGGCGAGGTAGCCACGCCATTTGGCTTTGGTAACCTGGCTGTCGGTGGTAATGACAAAATCGGCATCGTCGTAGCTGCGCTGGCGCTGGCGCTCGGTCAGGGCTGCGAACATATCCCCGGTCAGTTTGGGGTTGTATTTGCCAGGTTTGTAGTTCACGTAGGTTCTGGGGGGCCAGACGCCATCATCGTTGAAATAACCGTGTTCAGGTGGCAACCGGTGCCGGTCCGGATAGTCGCCAAGGCCCTCGAGCGCGGTGTCCAGGCCACTGAAATCGAGGCCCTGGGGGCGGTCGGCGAGCCTGAAGTGTTGCTTTAGCGCTTCGCGTCGGGCGGGGTCCTTGCACTGATCGCCCACCCAGTCCTTGAGCAGGTTCTCGCTTGCGAATTCGAGCAAGGGCGAGCTGTTACCTGGCATGTACAGCAGGGTCAGATCGCTGTGCGGGGCATTGATGTACAGCAGGTCTGTGGCCGCATAGCCATAGATGCTCAGCGTGCTGACCCGTATCTTGAAGCGCTGCGGCATCATGCCGGCGGCTTGCCATGCCAGTTCCCTGGCAGCATTGCTCAGGCGCCCCTGGCTGACCTGGGCGTTGCAGGCGGCGATGAAATTGAGCTTGCTGGCCAGGCGGTGAGTGTCCTGATGCTCCTGCCAGTAAGCGTCGAGCATGGCTTTGAACGGCTGGTGAAAGTCCAGCGCTTCGATGAACCGCTGGAAGGCTTCAGCCGGAACCTGAATGTGGGTCGAGGCATCGTAACGGGCGGGAGACGATCGCTGGAACAGGCCGTTATACACCTCGAAGGCGGCGCCCTGATGGCCGTAGCCCAGCGTTGGCAGGCGATCGACCAGCTTCAACGGCCCTTGGGGGAAGGTGCCTGCCCAAGGGTTGGCGAACAGTGCGCCGATGAGGTTGTTATCGGACTCCCCTTGCCAGTTGCCCAGCAGCGCCTGGGTCATGCTCTGGGTCTGCTGGACCGCTGCCACATACCCTTGGTCATCCGGCCGGTAGTGCAGGGTGACCACATCGACGCGATCGGGGTCGATATGCACACCTTGCCCGGCAAGCCACTGCCGGATCAAGCGATGGGCTTCGCGGTCCGGGCGTGGGATGTTGGCCAGATGGTCTACTACGAACTGCACGCCTTTGGCGTTGATTCTGCTGTCGATCATGACGGTCA